>NZ_FYBH01000321.1 GCF_900185595.1 Calothrix rhizosoleniae SC01 | reverse complement strand
GTGGGAGGTGTGGGGAACAATATTATTTCTTTCACTCCTTCCGTCCTTCTCTCAATCCCTCTCACCAAACCCTGCGGATTTTGGCATTACTGAATCGGTGTTCTAGGACTATCACATATGAATATCACTAACAGAGATATTTTGCAGTTAAGTACTTGCAAAATAGCCTATTGGGATTAAATATGGGTCGCCTGGGATTCGAACCCAGAACTAATCGGTTAAAAGCCGAGTACTCTACCGTTGAGTTAGCGACCCTTCTTTTTTGACAACTCCCGCATTATAACACCAAGAGGCGGAGTTTTGTAAAGAGGATTAGAGAAATTTTGTTTTCAGACGTATAGTAGCCGTTTGAGTAGCTCTTGGAGGAAGTATGGTGAGATGCTCTCCTGTATTTAGGGCATTGCGTGGAGCTGTCCAGGGTTCCACGCAATAGAAGTCTTTACCTTTGAGAGTCCAAAAGACGAAGGTAGAAAAAAGATCATCCCATTCCATTATCAGTTCTAATTTACGGCCCTTATCTGTGACAGAACTTGAATTATTCTTGAGGTTACCAAAGGCAAAATCAATTTCTTCACGGTGGAAATCAAAATTGCCATCAAAAGGACTAATTTCCTTACTTTTTTGGTTTTGATATTGATTTGAGGGAATCACAAACTCCAACTGGCTTTTATCGGGAACCCAGAAGTAGGGATGAAAGCCTGCGGAAAATGGCATGGGTATGGAGGAAAGATTGGCGTATTCCTGACGAATTTCCAGGGTATTACCAAGTATGTGATAGGTAAATTGCAATTGAAACTCAAAGGGATATAAAGCCTTTGTTTGTTCGTTACTTTTGAGACTCAACGCTACCCAAGCTTCTTGGGGAGTAACCTCTTGTTGGACTGTTTCCCAAGGTAAATCGCGGGCAAAGCCATGTTGTTTAAGGGTATATTGCTGTCCGTTATGGGTATAGGTATTATCGGGTAGGTTGCCACAAATGGGAAACAAAATTGGCATACCACCCCTAACGCTTAATTCAGGGTTGGCAAAACGTTCTTTGTCTAGATAAAAAATTTCTTGTCCTTGGACTTGCCAGCTAGTTATAATACCACCTCTTGCTGGTACAACTTCTAGCCGAGATTGTTCTGTCTGTAAATTCAGTTTGTTCATAACGATAGTCAATTTGGGTCCCAGATTTAGTGGTGCGTGATACTAATATGGTTCACGCACCTAACTAGTACCACTTTTTCAAGATTTTCGGCTGGTTGATGTTCCCCAACTCGTGCTAGCAATCAAAAATCTATTCATCTTCAGCAAACACAAAGCGGTACAACTCCCGTGGATCTGGATCAGGGCTACTTTCAGCGAATTTTACGGCTTCGTTAATTAATTCTTGGATCTGGTGATCAATAGTCTTTAATTCTTCCTGGGTAACTAGATTTTTTTCAGTCACATAAGTAGCAAACTTTTTAATTGGATCCCGAGACAACCATTCTTCCTTTTCGGTTTTACTACGCAATTCATCAGGATCTGCCAAAGAGTGCCCCCGAAAACGGTAAGTTAAGGCTTCAATTAAAGTTGGACCTTCTCCTTTACGGGCGCGGGCTACGGCTTCTTGAGCAACAGCACGGACTGCCATTACATCCATACCATCTACCTCCACACCCACCATGTTAAACACGCTGGCTTTCTTATAAATTTCTGGGTCAGAAGTGGCTCGTTCGTGAGCCATGCCGATCGCCCACTTATTATTTTCTACCACAAAAATAATTGGCAACTTCCACAAAGCAGCCATATTTAATGTTTCAAAAAACTGACCATTATTACAAGCTCCATCACCAAAAAAGGCTGCTGTAACTTGGTCTGCTGTTTCATCTCCCAATACTTCCCGGCGATATTTGGATTGAAAAGCAGCTCCTGCAGCTACAGGAATACCTTCAGCCACAAAAGCATAGCCACCCAATAGGCGATGTTTGGCAGAAAACATATGCATGGAACCGCCACGTCCTTTGCTACAACCTGTCGCCTTCCCAAACAACTCCGACATTACTTCTTTAGCCGGCACTCCTGCACTTAAAGCATGGACATGATCCCGGTACGTACTACAGACAAAGTCTTCTCCTGGTCGCATTGCCCCTCGAACAATACCACTGGAAACAGCTTCCTGCCCATTATATAAATGGACAAACCCAAACATTTTGCCTCGGTAATACATCTCAGCACACTTGTCTTCAAATGTGCGTCCTAGAACCATATCCTTATATAATTCCAGTGCTTCAGACTTGGTAATTTCTGCACTAGCAGCATTAAATTTGGGGACTGTACGTTCTTGAACCATTATTTTTCTTATATACCTGGTGTAAAACTGAGAATTACTAGTAGAGGCCAAGGGAGCTACCCTCGCAGGTGTAGGGTATAGTGCTTGGAAGTCTTAAAGCTTTTTACCTCTTGAACCTCTGTCGATCCAATTGCTCCGTCTTGAGACTAGAGGAGATAAAAGAAAATGCTTCTTTGTGCGAATATTATAACTGTGTTTGTAGTCTCTAGATGTCCCCGTTCAGTTCTGAGTTAGTACCCAGAAAATAAGACTAACCTAAGCAATTACACCCTGTAAAAAATATGTAAGCTGTGATATCCCCTAGGAACATCGCTCCTCAAATAGCAATCCAAAAAACCCTAGTTCCAGCACTAAAATAACAACCCCCAATTGAGTGTTTCTGCATATTTCCTAACAATTTAGCCAATCCCCGTAAAATCCCGTATATCTTGACTAAATCATTGTAATTACTTTTGAATCATGGTACAATCCAGTTCGCTTCCCAAAAGAGGCGAATAAAATTGTGTTATGGTGCCGCTACTTTAGCGTTAGCAATAATAACGACCTCAATTTTGTAATATAATGAACATTTTAATCATGTTGGAAATAAATTAAGCAGATTGGTTAGGAAACAAATTGAACCGTTAAATTCACCAATTGGGATGATGGCACGGTTTAATAGACCTGGAACGCCATAAGTAAATTTTATTAATCGCGCTGCAGGGGAAGTAGCTGTGCAGATACCGCTAGATTATTACAGAATTTTAGGACTACCATTGGCGGCAAGTGATGAACAGTTGCGGCAAGCATACAATGATCGCATGGTGCAACTACCGCGACGGGAATATTCCCAAGCAGCCATTGGATCACGCAAGTCTCTGATCGAACAAGCGTATATGATCTTATCAGATCCAAAAGAGCGTAAAGCTTACGAGCAGCTTTATCTCGCACATACCTACGAACCGAATGATAGCGTCAAACCAGCCTCAGTCGCAGTAGAGAACCGTCAATTTCCGGAAAATATAAATCTGGATGCTCAGAAACTAGGTGTAGAAATTTCTTCAGAACAGCTAGTTGGTGCTTTACTGATTTTGCAGGAACTGGGAGAATATGAACTAGTACTTAAGATTGGTCATCCTTACCTAACTAACAATAAAAATACATCCACAGTTAGGGAGTCATGGGATTTACCTTCAGAATTTCCTGATATTGTCCTGACTATAGCTTTGGCTTGCTTAGAATTAGGGCGGGAACAATGGCAACAAGGGAACTATGAAAATGCTGCCATTTCTTTAGAAACTGGGGAAGAACTTTTAATCAAGGAAAAGTTATTTCCCAACATACAAGCAGAAATTCAGTCAGATTTGTATAGATTGCGACCATATAGAATTCTGGAATTATTGCAACTACCCCTTGAGAAACAATCTGAACGGCAGCAAGGGTTGCAATTATTACAAACAATTCTGTCAGAACGCAGGGGGATTGATGGTGCAGGAGATGATCGCTCTGGTCTGAATATAGATGATTTTCTCCGACTTATTCAGCAATTGCGTAACTATCTAACGGTGGCAGAACAACATAAATTATTTGAGGCAGAAAGTAAACGGCCGTCTGCAGTGGCAACATATTTAACCATATATTCCCTGATAGCACGGGGATTTACCCAGCATCAACCGGCTTTAGTTAGACAAGCCAAGCAAATGTTGATGGGTTTAGGTAAACGTCAGGATATTCACCTAGAACAATCCTTGTGTAGTTTATTACTAGGACAGACGGAAGAAGCCAGTCGGGTATTAGAACTAAGTCAAGAGTATGAAGCACTGGTATTCATTCGAGAAAAGTCTCAAGATTCTCCCGATTTACTGCCAGGACTTTGTTTATATACAGAACGGTGGTTAGAGGCGGAAGTTTTTCCTCATTTTCGAGATTTAGTCAACCAACCAGCTTCTTTGAAGGAATACTTTGCTAATCGGCAAGTGCAAGCCTATTTAGAATCACTACCAACAGAAGATACACAAACAGCAGCTAAACCCCTTGGTTCTTCCCCTCGTTCCTTTAGAGCTAAACAGAAAAATACTTCTAATTATTCCCAAGAAAATAGACAAAATTTACAGTCACCTACTGGGTCTAGTAATGCTCAAACAGAACAGGAACATACAGTATCGAAAACAACAAAGACCCAAGTATCATCACCACACTTATCATCAAATAAAGTCAATGGCAGTTCATTTGACTCGAATCGAGACGTAGAATTCGATGAAACCCAATATTTCTATAGTTCAACGACCCATAACCAACAACCAAGAAAACGTCAGCCTAGTAAAGTAGAAGATTCAGATAGGGGAGTCAATCCCCATAATCGGACTCGCAGACGTAGGAAAATTACTACCCGCCGTCCCCGAAATACCAGAGTCAGGTTAGGATTTACTATTTTGACCTCTATAGCTGGTCTCCTAGTTCTGTGGTTTTTGGGAAGTATGACTGTTGGGTGGTTGAGAAACTTGTTTAATCCTGCACTATCATTACAAGGTAAGCAGGTGGCAGTGGAAATTAATCAACCACTGATTGAGATTCCTCAGCCTGGTAGTCCACCCAAATTACCTAAAGGTGAATTGACAGAGGTTACTGCTAAAGAAGTAATTCGAGTTTGGTTATCAACCAAAGCTTTAGCGCTGGGATCTAATCATGATGTTAATAGTTTAGAAAATGTTTTGGTTGGCCCAGCCTTGTCTCAATGGCGAGTAATTGCTCAACAAGACAAAAAACGCGATCGCTATCGTCTGTACCAACATCAGATAACAGATATCAAAGTTGATGACAACACAAATGAGAAAAATCAGGTAGCCGTAGAAGCTTCTGTGAATGAAGTCGCAAATTTCTATGAGCGCGGTCAAATAAATCAGCAACGGTCGTACAATGAAACATTACGGGTCAGGTATGACTTAATCAAACAAGACGGGAAGTGGCGGATTCAAAGTATGTCCGTGGTCAATAAAATTAGCTAACATAAATGGGTATGGCTAATTTATCAGGGAGCTACTATATTTATTTTTAGTCTGATATTGGGAAAAAACATCCGAATACAAGAATTATAAGCCTCTAGCACCTAGGAACAAGACACCAAATAATTTGGGTTTTTGTTAACCAATGGTCAACTTTAGTGTTTAATGGTTTCTATAAGTATTTTTTCATTAGTTGGATTGTGTATTGTGTTAGTCTAGCCTTCTTCGGAAGACTAGGCTTTTTTTTGAGGGTTTATTTGACGCAAAATTTAATCCCTTGTAGTGAATCTTACTTTCTGTTAAGCCCAAATCACAGAACCGTTTGACACATCTAAAATCTAGCCCCATGCCAATGAAGTGGTACATTCATTCAGGCAATAGTTGAGTTAGTCGTACTAGAAACTCAATGAGAGCTAAGTACACTTTTGTACAAGTTAGTAGCATTATTGAATCGCTGTAATTCTTACTAGAGGCAGATTCAATTAGTTACGAATTTATGAAATGCTGTACTAAGTGAGATTCAGTAAATGGGGTAGTATCTCCAGGGTTGCATTTACTTTCCGTGAGAATCAAATACTAAAGGCTTAAGGAACATCGCTCTTAGTGGAGTAACCTTTTATGTACTTAGCAATATTATCCGCTATACAGCATTCAGAATTTGAAAAAAGATTTTCTGCTAAACTACGCACTGTGGCAGGTCTAATTCTTGCAGCAGTCAACGTAGCTATAGTGGCGGGCTGTGCTAGTGAAACACAATCTTCAGCTCTACTCGCCAGTAAAACACAAATACTTTCACCAGTTACTAATACAATACAATTTCCAGTACTAATCGCCAGTAAAACACAAGCACCTTCAGCAGCTACTACCAAGACTAAATTTTATATCTACCAGGATACTAGCTCTCCAAATAACCACTACAAACCAACGGGCTATATGGGAGACGTTGGAGATATTCAAATGAATGAAGCTTTTGAGGATAATCCCCACTCAGGAAAAACCTCCATCCAAGTTGTCTATCAAGCTCAAGGAAATAGTCCTAACATATGCGAATACTCTCCCCCCTGTAAATGGGCTGGTGTTTATTGGCAGCAACCTCGCGGCAATTGGGGTACAGATAAAGGATTGCAAGGCGAGGGTTTTGACCTTTCCAGCTACAACCGTCTTGTGTTCTGGGCTAAGGCAGAAAAGAATACTAAAATCGAGTTCAAAGTTGGAGGAATCAACAAACCCTATGGTGATAGTTTAACTGATCCACGTAGCATAAAAGCAAATCTTACCCAGGGGTGGCAGAAATTTGAGATTGATCTAAAAGAGGCAGATCTTAAGCATATTATCGGCGGGTTCGCTTGGGCAACAAACCAGAATGATAATCCTAATGGTGTCACGTTTTATTTGGATGATATTCGGTTTGAGAAGAAGTAAAGTAATCCTTAGCTTCCTGACTGCACTATTTGTTGTATTCAGCACAACTTCACTGGTAAGTAGTGAGGCAAAATCCAGTGCATGGGAAGAACAAGTTTCCCGTATTGTTTGGGTTGCTTATTCACCAACCAACGCCAATCCTCATAAGGGCATTGAAGCTACTGCGAAATCTATTCGTGAAGACCTCGCCGTGCTACGCCAAGCAGGTTTCACTGGATTAGTAACTTACGGAGCATCGGGGATAATGGGTCGTGAATTCCCAAAAATAGCTCAATCAGAGGGGTTTCAAGGACTAATTATGGGTATCTGGAATCCGTCCAGCTCAGAGGAGATGGCTATGGCAAAAGCTGCTGCTAAAAATCCCATCATTCTCGGTTTTTGTGTTGGTAATGAGGGATTGATGACACGACGCTACAAATTATCAACTCTCTCCCAAGTAATGGAAAACCTGCGTTCAGCAACGGGTAAACCAGTAACGACAACAGAGGTAATCGAAAAATATAAGGACAAAAATTTCCTTATATTGGGAGACTGGGTATTTCCTAACGTCCATCCCTATTTTCACAACCTGCTCGATTCAGATGCTGCTGTCCGATGGACTAAGGGAGTATATGAAGATATTAAAAGACGGAGCGATCGCTTTGTTTTATTCAAAGAGGTTGGCTTACCTACCACCGGAGATTCCCAGGGTAAGTTGTCTGAAGCCGCTCAGGAACGTTACTATCTGGAGCTGGCGAAAACGGATGTCTCTTTTGTCTATTTTGAAGCTTATGATCAACCCTGGAAGACTCACCTTCCCGTTGAACCTCATTGGGGAATTTTTCGGTCAGAGCGAACACCAAAGCGCCTAGGATGGCGGTTAATGGGTAAACAGCCACCTTCATCTGAGAACTGAACTAAACCCGTATATCAATCCAAAATCCAAAATCCACAATCCAAAATTGTTGGACTTTTCTATCT
>NZ_FYBH01000214.1 GCF_900185595.1 Calothrix rhizosoleniae SC01 | reverse complement strand
ATCGCCTGTAATCCTTATTATTCCCTAGAGTGGGCAATGCCCATCTTCCTCTTATTGAGAAGGTGCAGTGCAAGTTATCAGTTTCAACCCACATTCCACCTGTACCATTTGCGTAATTCCTGTGTATTACATACTCATTTTTAATTTTTTTGAAATCACTGCTAAATCGATATACAGCTTTATATTATTAAAACTAAATTACCAATAAACTTATTATCTAACTATATATATAGTTGGATGCAAGCTAAATTAATTAGATATTTAGCTATGTTATGTCTCACTGTTTAGATTCTTAAATGTTTGAATGTTAATCTACAATCCTACAACCGAACTTTTAAACATTTAAATGTTTAAGCATCTGAATACTTATACATCTAGAGCAAAATTTTGGTATGATTTGCAACACCATATATTTATTTGCAATAAAAAATGATTGTCACCGTAGCAGCATTTAAGGGGGGGGTTGGAAAATCGACAACAGCACTACACCTGGCTACATATTTGCAGAGTCAAGCTGACACATTGCTGGTGGATGGGGATTTAAACCGTAGTGCATTGGATTGGGCTGATAGGGGTAAATTGCCTTTTAAGGTAGCTGATGAGCGGGAGGGGGTGGATTTAGCAAGGCTTTACGAGCATATAGTCATTGATACACCAACAAAACCTGATACTAAGGAATTAAAAACTCTAGCAAGGGGATGTGATTTACTGGTAATACCTTGTACTCCTGATGCGATCGCATTAGCTGCTACTTTACATATGGTAGATGCATTGCAGGGCTATAGGGTAAATTACCGTATTTTGTTAAATATCATTCCTCCCAGCCCGAATAATTCCGGGGAGGAAGCAAGAAATGCATTGGAGAATGCGGGTTTACCTGTATTTAAAAGTGGGATTAGGCGATTAGCTGTGTTTCAGCGTGCAGCATTGTTAGGGGTACCGGTGAATGGGGTGAAAGATGCTTATGCTCAAATTGCGTGGCGATGTTATGTGGAGGTGGGAAAGGAGATGTTGGAATTAGGAGCTAGAAGATAATTCCTTAGACGGTGTTGCTGGATGATTGAGGCTGACACGGAGACGCGGGGACGCGGGGACGCGGGGATTATGGTTTATCCTCTCTGACAAAATTATCCCGCAATTATGCAATGCCAATAGTTTAAATCTAAAATCCAAAATCTAAAATCTACAATCCAAAATTGTATGAGTAATAAGAAAAAAAATAGTCGTTTTGATGAGTTGATTGATGCTGCGCGCAGTCGTCAGAATAGGGATGAATTAACAGGAGATTCGGAACAATCTTCTCGAAAAACGAAGAGTACTGATCCTGATTATGTGCGTACTACTTTCTATCTTCCCAAACTAGTACACAGAAAACTCAAGACTGTTGCAGTTTCTCAAGAGCGACAGATGAGTGATATTGTTACGGAACTGCTGGAACAGTGGCTTGCAGAGGAAGGAGGGAAAGAGTGAAGGAGGGAAGGAGGGAAAGAGTGTGGGAGGTGTGGTGATAGGTTTCAGTGTGCAACAATGCTATCTTAATGGAGCAAGAGGACTCCCGTTACAGTCACCAGACTTAGCGGGAGATGAATTGCGACCATCATAAAACTGAGCCTTTGGGAATCATTGTTTAGGTTGTTCTTGGTTCTGGACGTAATCCTTTAATTGTTCAACCGTGACACTCCCACAACTAGCGACAAAATACGCACCAGTCCAAAAGTAAGGCTTATTGTAAAAGTATTTTTTAGCCAACCAAGGGAATTCTTTGCGAATTAACCTACTACTCACTGTTTTGATGTTTCCAATTAGTGTTGATAGTGGTTTATCCGGTTTGTAGTCAATTAATAGGTGTACATGGTCTGCTTCACCGTTGAACTCCAGCAAGGTACAGTCCCATTTTTTCAGGGTATCTGTGATTATTTCTTTTAGCCTATTTAGTATTTCTGGGTTAATAGCTTGACTGCGGTACTTCACGACCAAAACAATATGAGCGTTAAGTCTGTAAACAGACCTGAAACCATAATTATACATATATTGACAAGGCATAGCGGTAAATAGTATATTACCACTAAGTTTCTTGCGTAACATATTAATGTTAGATGTATTGAAAGTCAGAATTTACCCAAACAAAGAGCAAGAAATATCCCTGGCTAAAAGCTTCGGATGTTCTCGCTTTGTTTGGAATTTCTACCTCAAAAAAACTAATACTCAATATCAAGAGACTGGGAAAGGAATGACTTACTGCCAGATGGCAAAAGACCTAACTCAGTTAAAGAAACTAGCTAATTATGAATGGTTGCGCTTCCCCACTGCTGCTGTTCTACAACAATCACTTAAGAATTTAGAATCTGCGTTTAAAAACTTCTTCTCAAAACGCACTGGATTCCCTAGATTCAAAAGTAAACATTCCAAGCAGTCAATTCGTTTTCCTGAAAGTTGCTCAATCAAGGACGGTAGTTTAAAACTTCCTAAACTTGGATTAGTTAAGGTCAGTCTCTCTAAGAGTGTCAATGGCAAAATGAAATCCGTAACTGTTTCTAAAACAAGTACAGATAAATATTTTGCGGCGATACTGTTCGAGACAGACCCTTTGGGTTCGCAAGTTCTCAATCGCCGGGAAGCGCCAAGACGGGGACTTGCTCACAAATTAACTGCGACAAAACAAGGGAATATATCAGGAATCGACCTTGGGTTAAATAGTCTAGTAACTGTTTTTAACGGTGAAAACTGCTACAAAGTTGACCCGATAAAACCTACTAGAAAATATGCCAAACCACTAAGAATTAGACAGAAAGCTTTATCTCGTAAGGTTAAAGGGTCTAACAACAGACGTAAAGCGATTAAAGTCGTTGCTAAAGTTCACGAAAAAATATCTAATACTAGGCAAGATTTTCTCCATAAAATCTCACGAAAGTTAGTTGACGAAAACCAAGTCATAGTAGCTGAGAATCTTTGTGTTAAGGGTTTAGCCCGTACCAAGTTAGCTAAGTCAATACATGATGCTAGTTTTGGTATGCTGCTTAATTTCATCAGCTACAAACTAGACAGAGAGGGAGGTAAATTCATTCAAGTTGATAGATTCTTTCCCAGCACAAAGCTTTGTTCATGCTGCGGATATAAGAATGATTCCCTAAATCTAAGTATCCGTGAGTGGATTTGTCCAAGTTGCCAAACAACCCATGACAGGGATGAAAATGCCTCACGGAATTTGAGGGCAAAAGGAATTAGAATACTGTCAGAAAATACGGTAGGGCATACCGAAATTCAAGCTTGTGGAGAAGCTGTAAGACTCGTTGGTACTTGTGTCAAAAAGCGTGTTTCTGAGAAACAAGAATCTCCCCCTACATTGCGTTAGCAATTAGCGGGAGAGTGTCAAAAAACAATATCTTCTCCAAGTTGTGTGAAACGAACTGTCTTGATATTCCACTTAGGATTACTGGTGAGGGTTTTGCGTAAACTACCAAATAGTGCAAATTGTTCGCAACTGGAGAGGGAAACTAATTGTCTGCGGGATTTAGGATCCATGCGTAAATCAATGGTGGCTACACCATTTTTAATGGTGACACGATATCCAGATAAATTAAAGTCTCCAGTATCCTGTTGTTCTATAATCTGAGCGACTGCGGAGCTGATAGGCTTGTTTGCAGTCACAGCTACTTTTTTCGGAGTCAGTTTTTGACATTGGGTATCGCTGGTGTAGATGGTGGCGTTAGTGGTTTTTCCTGTTGGTTCTTTCTCTTGTGGTTTAGCTCTCAGTTTAGCCAAGCTGGGGCTAGAAGGCTCTGTTTCTGAGTTTTTGATTGTAGAGCCTTCTGGTTGGCGAGAGATGTTGCTGGAAGAGCATCCATTAACGACGGTAATCGCGATCGCAAAAAGAATGGTAAGAATAGATAGTTGGTTGGTTTTCATAATTATTTTCCTAAAAATTGCTTTGATTAGTTTCTGTGACTAATTTCGGCGTTTGTGGTTTAAAATCAGCATAAATCGGTGGCTCAAATTGGGAGTAAAAAATCGGAAAATCAAGATTATTTACTATGTCAATTCATAAAACTAGCAGTTATGATCCTCGTAAAGCTGAATGGGATGGTACATCAATTGAGAAATGGGAACCATCTCAGTGGAAGCAGTGGAAGGGGAAGTTAAAGGATAGTTATGCAAAGGCTGAACGGGAGTATTTAAGGATTAAGCATGGTGTTGGACAAGCTAACACTGCTTTAAGTTTAGACAGGGTGAAGGTAAAGTTAAAGCTTACCAGTTACAAATCTATTGGTTTGCAAGGAACATTCCCCTGTAAATCAGGTGATGTGGGTAAGAATGGTAGTCCGAATAAACAGTACACCCTTTCTTTGGGTTTTATTGCGAATGATGTCGGTTTGAAAACTGCGATCGCAAAAGCAAGGGAATTAGATTTATTATTAATTACCAAGCAGTTTCAGTGGACATCGGAGCTTTTGGGTAAGCAGGCGCAGAAGTTGGCTTTAGCTGTTGCGAATAAACCCAAGAAGTTAATTCGGGATTTGGTGGGTGAATACGAGCAAGAATTCTGGAAAACTCACGAAGATAATCGTCAAGGAATCCGGACTTGGGAAAGCCATTATCTCAGACATTTGAAGAAGTTAGATGGGAATATTCCCTTATCTGTAACTGCTTTGGAAAAAGCTTTAGAAAAGACTAAGCCTAATAGTTCATCTCGTTTCTTTTTGGTATGGCAATTAAAAAAGTTCTGTGAATTTTGTGGCTTTGATGGCAATAAATCGATTAATGCCTATGCTACTCCTTTGCCCCATCCTAATTTACGCAATGTTCCTAGTGATGAAGAGATAATTCAAGGTTTTCAACAAATAGGTAATCCCTTATCAGTATATACTAGCAAAGAGAATGCGATCGCACCAGAGGAATGGCAGTGGATATATGGAATGTTAGCAACTTATGGGTTAAGACCCCATGAGTTATTTGCTGTTGATTTACATGCTTTTGCTAATTCTCAAAATGGGTTTCATTTAGTAACTTTAAATCCTAGTTTAACTGAGGGAACTAAGACTGGGGAACGTACTTGTGGTATTCCTCCTTTGCATCCCCATTGGGTAGAGTTATTTGATTTAAAGAATATTACCATGCCGGAACGTAGCGGTACCTTGAGCAATCAAACTGCGAAAATCCACATCAGATTTAGAAATACAAATATTGGTTTTCGACCCTATGATTTGCGTCATGCTTATGCTATTCGCGGACATCGGTTAAGGGTTCCCATCAAAACTATGGCTGATTATATGGGACATACGGTACAGGAGCATACGAAAACTTATCAAAGGTGGATGAATGAAGATACTAATTTACAAATATATCGGGAAGTGGTAATTCATAGACAAGGTACAACTAAGGAAGCATTGAAGGAGAGAATCAGGGAGTTGGAAGCGGAAAATTTAGCATTAAAGGCGGAGAATGAGACATTGAAAGGGATATTAATTCGCCATCAATTATCAGGTATGGGTTGAAGGAGACGTGAGGAGTGTGAGGAGTGATGGTTGATGGTTGCTAGTTGCTAGTTGATAGTTAGGGGTTGGTAGTTGATTCTTGATACTTAGTTATTTCATCTCCCCACACTTCTTTCCCTCCTTCCCTCTTCCCTCCTACTGAATCGGTGTTCTAGATGTTATTTGCTGGGGTGTAGATGGGAAATATAAATAAGGTACTGAAGTTTTCCTGTTACTCAATTAGCAACTGACATAATTATGGCTGACGACTTTATCACTCTGGATAAACATACTTACACATCTCTCCAAGAGGAAATAATTGCATTGCGCCAACAGGTTGCTAGTTTGCAGTTAAAAACTCCAGAAAGAAATCAACGCTTGTTTAATGGTGTTATTCAAGCCAGTAATTATCTATTGACAATTAATGATTTTGAGTATTCTATTAATCAAGCTTTGGCTGTATTGGGGCTGACAACTAATGCTAAATATATTTCTATTTGGGAATGTCATACCCACCCAATCACTCAAGCATCTGTAATCAGTCAACGTTGGTGCTGGGGAGATATAGAATCAGATAATACTCAATTACAAAATATTCCTCAAGATACATTTCCTGGTTGGGAAAAAATAGTCGATGGGGATAGTTCTTTAATTCAGTTAAATAAAAAATCACTGGAATTACTGAGATTACCAACACAATCTCAAGATATAGAAACTTTGCTAGTTATCCCCATGTTCATTCAAGGTAATTTGTGGGGATTAATTACATTTGGCGAATCCCAAGATCAGCAACAATGGTCAGATGCCGAAAAGTTCATTTTACAGAAAGTTGGTTATAATTTTGCTGGAGCGATCGCGCAAAACCAGTTTAAAATTAAACTCCAACAGTCACAACAATTGTTACAACTGGTGATAGATAATGTTCCCCAGTTAATTTTCTGGAAAGACCGTAATTATACTTATCAAGGATGTAACTTTAATGGAGCTAAACTTGCAGGTTTTGATTCTCCAGAGGCGATTGTTGGTAAAAGTGAAAATGATATGCCTTGGACTCGTGAACAAGCAGAATGGTATCGGAAATGCGATCGCCAGGTGATGGAGTCTGGTGAACCAGAATTGCATATAATTGAAACCCAACAACAAGCTGATGGCAGACTAGCTTGGCTAGACACGAATAAAATTCCCTTACGGGATGCTAGGGGTGATGTGGTTGGGATTTTGATTACCATTGAAGATATTACGGAACGCAAGCAAGCCGAGGAAAAGTTGGAGGCGGGGGTAGAGGAACGTACAAACCAATTACAAAATAGGGCAAAGCAGTTGCGTTCTCAAAATTCTGTTCTGAGTAATTTGGCTCAAAGCAGGATTATTAACCAAAGGAATTTACAATTAGTGGCACGGAAAATTACAACCGCCACAGCTCGCTTTCTGAAGGTTGAAAGGGTGAGTGTATGGTTATATGATGAAGGTAAAACTTGTTTGCAATGCTTAGATTTATACGAAGGAAATTCTCAACAACACAGCCAGGGAATTGAGCTCCTAGCTAAGGAATATCCTGCTTACTTTCAAGCAGTGGAGACAGAAGATATTATTGCTGCTCATGATGCCCATACAGACCCCAGAACCCAAGAATTTTCTTTAAACTATTTAACTCCCCTGAATATTACTTCTGTGCTAGATTCTCCCATTCGTTTCAGTGGGGAAACTATAGGTGTATTATGTATTGAAAGGATAGATATACCTTGGCAATGGCATCCTGAAGATGAGAATTTTGCCCGTTCCATTGCAGATATCTTCTCCTTGGCAATTGAATCACGCGATCGCCAGCAAGCGGAGATTCAATTCAAACAACAAACTCAGGATTTAGAAAATGCTTTACACCAACTTCAGCGTACTCAAAGTCAATTGATCCAAAGCGAAAAACTATCTTCCCTTGGTCAGATGGTAGCAGGTGTTGCCCACGAAATCAACAATCCCATCAACTTTATCCACGGTAATCTTGTTCCAGCGACTGAATACACCCAAGATTTACTAGGATTGCTAGACCTTTACCAAAAACATTACCCAAACCCTCCAGAAGAGGTTGAGGAAGAAATTGAAACCATTGATTTGGAATTTCTCAAAGTAGATATTGTCAAACTTCTCAACTCTATGGAGGTAGGAACCCAACGGGTTAGAGAAATTGTTTTATCTTTACGTAACTTCTCCCGTCTGGATGAAGCAGAATTTAAAAAGGTTGATATACATGAGGGCATTGATAGCACCTTAATGATTTTACAGAATCGCTTAAAAGCAACCCCCGAACGCCCAGAAATTTCGATTATCAAAGAATATGCTTCCCTTCCTCCCATTGAATGCTATCCTGGTCAACTCAATCAAGTATTCATGAATATTATTGCCAATTCCATTGATGCTTTAGAGGAATACAATCAACAAAGTACCTACAAGGAGATGATAGCTAGCCCTAGATGTATACGTGTAAGCACTAGCATAATATCTGAAAAATCTGTAGTTATTAATATCAGTGATAACGGCTTAGGTATTTCTGAAGAAATACAAACAAAATTGTTTGATCCCTTCTTTACCACCAAAGATGTGGGCAAGGGGACTGGATTAGGTTTATCCATTAGTTACCAGGTAATAGTAGAAAAACATAGGGGTAAGCTTTCCTGCTACTCAGTCCTTGGCGAAGGAGCAGAATTTGTGATCCAAATACCAATTATCCAGGGATAATACATCCATGAGCGGCAAAAACAGGTGAAATTATATAGTAAAAAGTAAGAAATAAGTAAGAAACAAAAAACATTTTTGACGCTCAAATTGTTATTTCAAAAGGATTTTAGATGGTAAAACCGCGCAGGGAACTTGCCCAGCATTGGCTCAAAAGTGAAAAGGCTCTAAATGACATCATTCAAGCAGCATCGTCTAAAAACAACAATGGAGAAGCTGGCTTGAAAGCAACTCGGATTTTGGAAATTGGACCCGGTACAGGTATACTTACCCGTCGCCTTTTACCTTTGGTGCAGTCTTTGGTCGCAGTAGAAGTTGACCCAGATTTATGCAAGTTGTTGACCAAGAATTTAGGTAAAAAAGAAAACTTCTTGTTATTGCAAGGTGATTTTCTTTCATTGGACATACCATCCCTACTAGCAGGCTTCCCTGAATTTCAAAATCCTAGCCGGGTAGTTGCGAATATACCCTACAATATCACCGGACCAATTATTGCCAAGTTGTTGGGTAAAATTTCTTGCCCCAATCCCCAACCCTATGAGTTAATTGTATTGTTAATTCAAAAAGAAGTCGCCCAAAGATTAGTAGCTAAACCAGGAACAAAAACCTTTGGAGCATTGACAGTGCGGGTACAATATTTAGCCGAATGCCACATGGTTTCCATAGTCCCAGCCAAAGCATTTTATCCCGTACCGAAAGTAGATTCAGCCATCATTAGTTTACGTCCCAGAAACATAGAAATACCAGCCAATAATCCCAAACAATTAGAAACAATAGTTAAATTAGGATTTGGGGCAAAGCGAAAAATGTTACGCAATAACTTACAATCCCTTATAGAACGCGATCGCTTAACCCAATTACTAGAACAATTACACATAAATCCCCAAGCTCGCGCCGAAGACCTCAGCGTGCAACAATGGATCGCATTGAGTAATCAGTGTAAATAGGAATTCTTTCAGCCCTTTACTACCCCACCTCCTCAAAATGCACAGTTGTAGCTTAATCGCCCCAGCCAAAATTAACCTATACTTAGAAATAATTGGTGATCGCCCAGATGGATATCACGAGCTAGCCATGATATTACAAAGTATTGCCCTTGCAGACCAAATAGATATACAAGCAAGTAGCATAGATAGTATTCGTCTACGATGCAACCATCCTCAAATACCCACAGATAAAAGCAATCTGGCATATAAAGCCGCCGCATTAATGACAGCCCAATTTCCAGAAGCATTTATCAAACATGGGGGTTTAAATATTAGTATCAATAAACAAATTCCCATATCAGCAGGTTTAGCAGGTGGTTCCACCAATGCAGCCGCAGTTTTATTAGGTATAGATTTACTGTGGAACTTGGGATTAACCCAGTCAGAATTAGAAGAATTGGGTGCCAAATTGGGTTCCGATGTACCCTTTTGTATTGCAGGTGGAACAGCAATCGCCACAGGTAGAGGAGAACAACTAGCTCCCCTACCCAGTTTAGACAACATATATATAGTATTGGCAAAATACCGTAGTCTTGAAGTATCTACGCCTTGGGCATATAAAACCTATCGACAGGAATTCAGTAGTTCCTATATTCAAGATAGGGAAAGTTTAGCAACACGAGCAGCAGCTGTACACTCCGGAGATATGGTCAAAGGGATTTTACATAAAGATACAAAAGAAATCGCCCAACAGCTGCATAATGATTTAGAAAAAGTAGTCCTACCAGAATATCCCCTAGTTTTACAATTGCGGGAAACCCTGGCTAAATCTGGTGCATTGGGAACAATGATGTCTGGTTCTGGCCCCAGCATATTTGCATTATGCGAATCCCAACAACAAGCGGAGGAAGTAAAATCCCATGTCAGGGAAACAATAACCGACCAAGACTTAGAATTATTTGTAACCAAGTTAATTAATCATGGCATTCACGTAGTCTCATCAACCTAATCTTCTCTGATATATAGCAAGTACGCAATTAGGGCATTTATTAATTATTACCTATTACTTATTACTACTTGCCCATAGCACTATATAAGTAACCAACTCCTTGATTGATTCATGGGAAAATTGATTACCAATAACTGATACCAATTTGAAAAATGATTGCAACAGATGGAAAGAAAGGAAAGCTTATGTAGTGACTCTTTCACAATCCAAAATCCAAAATCCAAAATATAAAATCTAAAATGGTATGATACATGAATAACCAATCCCCAACGACAGAAAACAAAACACAAGTTCCAACTACCCCTTCTCGCTGTTTCACAGGAGCAATTATGTCAGGGGGAATGGCATTTGCAATGTATAAATTAGTAATTGCGATCGCGACAAATTTCGCGAATAAACCCATTCACTCCGATAATCCCCTAGTCCACAACATTTCTTCCATCGTGCGAACTGCGGTTGTGGGAGTTATGATGATGGGAACAGGTATATTTGGCATAGTTAGTCTCGGATTACTAGCATTAGGATTGCAGTTGTTAGTCCAAAAAATTACCAAAAAAGAATAAAATCAGACCCTACCGATAAAATTCGTGAACATACTACCCGTATCATTCCCCCATTCCCAATTAGCTACAATCTCTACACGGTTGATGGATAAGCTATGACAATCTGGGTAAACATCCCTAAGAGAACGATACAAAACAGGTTCATATACATCTTCAAAACTATTAATGCAGAAAAATGATGAGATGGATGCAGATACAGAAGAATTGGTGTGATATTTCCTGGTTTTGCATTATTCCACCTCGAAGAAATAGGTATTGTAATTAGAGATAAGAATAATGAAGTAGCTTTTCCTGCCAAGCACCTATAGTCATTTCCAAACCTTCATGTAATTCCGTTAACCCCCGGAATTTGGCTTTTTCTGCAAACAAAGAAACGTCCGCACATGATTTACGAACTTCACCAACACGGGCTGGTAAAAAATTTGGTTCAACAGTAACACCTAATATTTTACCAATCACCAATGCCAACTCCAAAATACTTATGTCATTGCCCAAACCAACATTAAAAACTTCACCAGCAATACCTGGTGTTGTGGCCGCCACCCACAACGCCTGCACAATATCACCAACAAAAACAAAGTCACGAGATTGTTGTCCATCACCATAAATAGTAGGCTGTTTACCAGCATTCAAAGCCTCTATAAAACGCGGAATGACAGCCGCATAGGGTGATCCAGGATCTTGGCGGGGACCATAAACATTAAAGAAGCGCAAGGCCACAGTTTCTACATCATATAAATGGGTATAAAGCTTGCCACTATATTCTGCAGATAGCTTAGTAGTTGCATAGGGTGACAGGGGTTGGGGTAATTCTATCTCACTGACAGGAATATTCTCATTGTTACCGTACACAGCAGAAGATGATGCCTGTACAACCCTACCTACACCCGCCTTACGAGCAGCTTCCAAAACTTGTAAAGTTCCTGTCGCATTAATTTCCTGGGCACGAAGTGGATTTTCTATTGACTCCACTACTGATACTAATGCTGCCAGATGAAAGATAATGTCAACATCAGTAGCAGCATTGTTAATTGTCAACTGCTCCCGAATATCACCCTCAATCAATTCTATTGATGTCACAGCAGAACCAAGGAGCTGGGGACTACCCGTACTAAAATTATCTAGAACCTTGACTGTATGATCCTGTTCCACTAACCAACGAACAAGGTGTGAACCAATAAAGCCAGCTCCTCCGGTGACTAATATACGCATAATATCTCTCCTATAACTAAACGTAAAACCAAGGGTATTTTGAACTTGAAAAAGTCAATCCCCTACATTCATGTATGGGGTTTCTCCCCTGCCTCTTCCTGTCCAACACCATCTTTTCTCAACACCCCACACCCTTCTTGTTGACCCTTGCTAGGATTGCGATAAGCAAAGCTTAACGCCCTTGGCGTTAAGCAAAGTGCAGAATACAACCTCAAGTCTGAAATCCTTGTTATACCTAGCTTATGAAAAATACCAAAATTTCCCAACTAACCTGCGAAATGTGAGTTTAATGATGATATCGCCGGAAAATTTCACGCTCCTGAAAAAAGCATTGTAAGAACTTTCCATTGGAGACATCATTCAAAGTTGACCACTTTGAATCAGCTATCAAACGGGTCATCTGTGATTTATGTTCAGCAAGGGTTGCGTGTTTTTGTTCTAAAATATCCCCTATATACATAGAGCATTGAAAATCTCGTAATCGCAAACCAAGTCCATAGATAAAAGTATGTTTTAGAATAATCCTGGTAATGTAACGATTTTTGTTAATTAAGCCTACCCAAGGCCAATGTAACCAAAACCAGATCGGATACTCATAGATAACTACCTCTTTCTTATAAGACTTCAATGCCGATTTAACAATTTTAGTTGTATATATATGGTCTGGAGACCACAATAATGGTTCCTTAGAGTAAGGAATAAAAATCTCTTTTGGCTGTTGTTCTCGAAGGATTTGAATTACTTTAGCTACAGCTAAATCATGATGTTCTTTTAATTTTGTTTCCTCAAACCCAAATAAAACAACATCATCAACATCCATTCCCATAGATTGAGCAGCAGCAACCCCTTCATCCGCTCGAATTTTTTTCAACTCATTTTCCGGAATTAAATGCTTGTGGGATTTGCTTCCATCAGTCATAAAAACTAGTTTAATATCTGCACCAGCTCTCTTTTTTTTGATGGTAATGCCACCACAACCTAGTGTCTCATCATCAAAATGGGGTGAAAAAACTATTGCAGACTTGTTTAAATCATCGTGATTATAATCATCTAAATTACGCTTTAAAAACCATAAATACAATTTACTTACCTGTTTCGCAATTGAGGATTTAGTCATTCTTCTCACAAATATTATTGTACTCATTGAATAAACTTTGAGAAACTTTTTCCCAAGAAAATAGCTCATAAGCACGCTCATAACCAGACTTGCCCATTTCTATTCCCAGATTGTCATTGTTCAAAAGAGATAAGATCGCCTCAGCTAAAGCATGTACATCTCCTGAATCAACTAAAAGCCCTGTTTTCCCATGCACAATAGCTTCTGGAATCCCTCCTACACGAGACCCTATTACTGGTAGACTCCTACCCATAGCTTCTGGAATTGGTATGGGAAAAGCCTCACTAAATGAAGAGTTAATAAATATATCAGCCTCTCTATAATATTTATCTAGCTCTGCATGGGCTACAGAACCATGAAAACTTACATATTGAGCTAATTCTGGAGGAAGTTGTTTTTGTAATTGCTCAAAGTAAGTTAATACTTTACCAGTCTTTTTATCTGGAATATAAAATGATTTTAAATTAGCAATTTTTTCATCATTCTTATCCAAATCAATCAGAATATGTTGGGGTAATGAGCCTGTTATGGATCCCACAATGTTCAGATGTACTTCAGGAAAATAAAAAACTACTTTCTCCAAAGCTTCCAGTAGTACATGCAGACCTTTCTCTGGTGAAACCCTACCAACAAACAATAAATTTCTTTTGTCACTTTTGAATGACATATTTTCAGGGTTGAGAGTTATCTGAGATGCACCAGAATCAATCTGGACACCATTATAAATGGCCTTACGCTCAAACAATAAATTTCTTTTGTCACTTTTAAATGACATATTTTCAGAGTTGAGAGTTATCTGGGATGCACCAGAATCAATCTGGACACCATTGTAAATTGTCTTACACTTAGTCGCAAAACATGGAAAACGACGACGAACTTTTTCTGTAATATGTTCGCTACAACCAATAATCAGATCTACTTTATTTAATCGCCGATAAATAGTTTGATGATCCAGTTCGCTCAGCCATTTACAATGCATATGCAGAACTATTTTAATGTCAGGATTAAAAAATTTAATAATAGGAACAAATTGAGACAAACTATGAATGTGAACAATATCATATTTCTTGCTTCTCAAATCTAGGGCTATTTGTAAAGCGTAGTGTATATAAAGTAATTGGTGATTTAATAATCGTTTCGATACTTTCTCAATACATCTAATGATGATCCGATCAAGTCTCCTGGGAATATATACATAATTTATACCCTCGTGGTATTTTCTCTGGATCACAAAGTTTTTCCCAGGCGTGTACACCATAATATGGCATTTTTTAGTTAAAAGTTGCGCTAACTCATAAATTACAATGCCAACAGAATCTGTAGGGCATGGGAAAGTAGTGTAAGCTAAACCTTGATTGACAAAAGCTACTTTTAGCTTTTCTTTTTTCTTTACTGGCATCATAATTGTTCAAATTTCAGAGAAATAATTTTCCTATTTTACCCTGAGTATTGTAACTAAATAACGATACACTAAAATGCCTAGGCGACCGAAAAATCGTCGATTCACACAAACTTTAATATCACCTGCATTGAACCCAATTGTTAAAATATTAGATAATAAAAGCCTTTGAAGACTTAAAACATGCTGTAACCAATATCATGATTTTCCTCTATCAATCAAATTGGCTTCATATTTACTTAACAAATACCTTGATAATTACTGAAATTTGTGGATAGGAATGAGAATATTGAAACTATTAATAATAATTTTCTTTAAAAATGTATTTAATTATACTCTTAAATGTTTTTTGAAGCTACGTAAAGACATATTATTGTTTGACTCACTTTTGCGACTATAAAAACGCCTGTAGCCAATACCTTTACTGATAAAATGTAAAGGTAAAATGAAATTTATGTAAATATAAGACCCTCAAAACATAGAGTATGTTAAATTACTTTCTAATCAGTAATACTTACTTACAATAGAATAAAAGACATGGTTCAATTACTATATGGCAATCGACAACAATTCCGCTTTCGACATCAGGATATTAATATTCTAGGAAATACAGATGCTAGACTCCCTGTAAGGAATTCAGTTTATCGATTAAACAGTTCCTCACCAATACATTTTTATGTAGAACCAGAAATAGATGACTGGCAATCGAAGCAGAGATATTGCTATGAAGCTCGTACTCCATCTGTTAATCGTCTGAGGGAGTTACCAGGACATTTTAATATTGAAATACCTGTTAATTCTCCAGAGCTCAAAGAAGGATGGAATAGTATTAACATTGAAATCGAGGATAGAAAAGGAGAATTTGAAGCATTAGAAGCAGAATTTCATTGGGATTCTTGTCCCATAAGTTTACCACTGAAGTTAAATGACCTGAGTCAATACAACCATATTCAGGAAATTGGTCAGGTTGTTAATGGAGGATTTTGTTTTGACCCTGAAAAAAATATAATTCGCTCTCGAACACCGGTAGCTGATGATTCTCTATTTTTACTAGGTTCTTATCATGGAAGTCAAGAGGCTACTTACGAGGTCAAGTTTCGAGATAATGGAAGAGGAGTTGTTTTTAGAGGCATTAGCGACTTTTTTGCTGGACATGAAGAGCAATCTCCAGAACTAGGCATTAAGCCGGGTTACTCCACTGCGGGGTTAGCAACAATCCATAACAAAGGGGAAGCTCGTGCATGGATCTCAATGGGAGATTGTTTGATGGATAAGGATTGGACTTGGGTTGTCAAGACTGAATATCCAGCTTACGTCGATATAGAACCATATGTTACTTATTGCGTTAGACATCAAGTTATCATCGCTGATGGGATAAATTGCTGCCGATATCGTATTTGGAAAAAAGGTGATACTGAACCGGATAAATGGTTATGTGAAGAGCATAATGCCCATCTTGACAAAAATCTGCCGAGAATCACTAAAGCTGCTTTTGGTCTTTTTCAATATGGAGGACTACCCACAGAGTGGGCTAATATTACTGTGCGTGCCCTACATATTGATGTGAAATCTCTTGATTTGCGTAACAAGAGGAATTCTGTTATGAGAAAATATGCTTCCCAAATAGTCGGAATTAACCGCCAAGTGAGAAAAAAAATAATTAAAAAGATAAAATGAATTCACACCAGAAATAAGTGAGCAAAATTATATCTGGGCTAATCTACCACATTCATAATATTTACAGTTTTTGATAAATAAAAAATATTCAGCCTATATTTCTAATTCTTATACAGAGCCCACAACATTAACTCTTTTTGCTGCCGCCTTAGCCTTATCTCTAGCTATTTTCGTATCTGCACCTTTAGCTAAGGCTATTCCCATGCGGCGATAGGGATGAGCATTAGGTTTACCAAATAATTTAATATCTACATCAGACTCCAGTAGAGCTTCAGCTACCCCTGTATATGCCACAGTATCTAATTTTTCTGATGCTAAGATAACAGCACTAGCAGCACAATCAAAAAGCTCTATTTTGGGAATTGGTAAGCCTAAGATTGCTCTCAAATGTAGTTCAAATTCATTCAGATTTTGGGAAATTAATGTTACCATACCCGTATCGTGAGGTCTGGGTGAAAGTTCCGAGAAAATGACTTCATCCTTAGTCACAAAAAACTCAACTCCAAAAATTCCTGCACCCCCCAAAGCATCGGTGACTTTCTTCGCGATCGCTTGTGCTTGTAATATATATTCTGAAGCAATTGCCGCAGGTTGCCAAGACTCCTGATAGTCTCCCCTTTCTTGGCGATGTCCGATTGGAGGACAGAAAATTGTCGGTGCGTTCCACTGTTTAATAGTTAGTAAGGTTATTTCAACTTCAAAATCAATAAACTCTTCAATAATTACCTTGTGAGTGTCACCCCGAGAACCTGCGATCGCATAATCCCATGCTTGTTCTACTTCACTTCTATCTTTAACTATAGATTGCCCTTTCCCAGAAGAAGACATGACTGGTTTAATTACATTGGGAAAGCCAATTTCTGAGGAAATAGCTGTTAACTCATCTAAAGTTTGAGCATAGCCATATTTAGCAGTTCTAATACCTAATTTAGTATGTGCTAATTCCCTAATGCGATCGCGATTCATGGTATAGTTCGTCGCCGCAGCCGTGGGAATAACCGTAATCCCTCTTTGCTCAAATTCCTGTAGTTTCTCGGTTCTAATTGCTTCAATTTCCGGAACAATTAGATCCGGCTGATGTTGACTCACAATATTTTCTAAATCATCAGCACTGAGCATAGAAATCACTTCACAGCAATCAGCTACTTGCATAGCTGGAGCATTATCATAGCGATCCACAGCAATTACATAGTTACCTAGTCTTTGAGCAGCAATTACAAACTCCTTACCCAGCTCCCCCGAACCCAATAACATAATTTTCGCGGGTAGATTAATTGCCTTCATCCCTGATTTTCTCAAGATATCATTATCTTTGTTAATTAAAGCATTAACCTACTATCCCAGTTACAATCATCCTCCTCGACTTTGTAAATCTTTACCTTTTACCAAGGATAAAAACCTTACCATCACTTTTTTTAGTTCCTATGAGGATTTGTGAGGCGACCCTAAATTTTACTCAAATACTCCTTAAGAAGGATGTCAAAACAATTATTTTCATTATCTTCAACAGTAAGTATGCAATTGGGAGGCATATCTCAGTTACCAGTCTTAGAGTTATTAAGAATTTTTGTTAACCAAAACGTTATGAAATTTGTTACAGGAAATAGAACCATTAATATATGAAAGTTTATTAAAATTTTCTCAGATAAAT
>NZ_FYBH01000099.1 GCF_900185595.1 Calothrix rhizosoleniae SC01 | reverse complement strand
AATGGTTGCTCCGAATAGTGGAGTGTCGCCGCGTACGAACATAATTTTGCTCTTTGGGGCTAAATGGCATATACGATCACAAGTCTTACATTTACTTTAATACGAAACTGACTTGCACCCTAATACTCACTATTCACCAAGGCTAAATTTATACAATGTAATTTTTACAACTAACTGGATATCAGGAAAGCAGTGTAGTAGTCAATACCCAATTATAAAGCTTCATACTATCTTTACATAAAGATACATATATTGTGATCGCATAAACAAATACCTGAAGTTTGCTAAATTACTTATAAGATGGGAGTAAAGTTACCTGATACCAATTTTTTTTATGAAGCCACATCTCTTGTCCAACATATTAAGGTATCGTGGTTGTTATACCTTGATTTTACTGAGATAGACCCAATTTTTATTTATTTTTACTCGACACCTGATACGTCTTTAAAATAAATTCATAATATGATAAAATGTTGTAACAATACGAACATCTGTGATAGCATTCAGGTGTTCTGTCTTCGGCGTTTGTCTGATGCGAATTATGTCATGAAAAAATGACTTACTAGCTTTATCTCATGACATGATGCGAGTTTACTTCTAGTACTACGTCAAGTTAATTTTGAGGGATGGTGTTCGCCGCTTTGGATTTACCCTTTCCCCTTTACCCGTCAATTGAAAATTGACATGCTACTAGTACGTGAAGTCAAGAGTAGTCGAGGTAGCGTAACCGTGTCCCGGCTGCGATCGACAACCGTAATGAGACTGAATAAAAACTAACCCTCGGTACAATTATTCTATCGGCAGAGAGTTTGTTCGTGTTCCCTACAACCCGAGAAAAATATGGGCAGGGTGCTTTACTAATCTACCAATCGCAACTGATTAGGGTATTACACTTGACGTGAATTGAAAGTAACTTTTACTGCTTGTTTTGATATTTGCCCAACATAAGGCTGGCAATCCCTATCCTCTATTCATGTCAAATGTGCATTAGTAAATAAAAAAGAAACAATGTCGTTTACAACGACTAAGATTAGTCCTACGGAAAACATCACCTCTTTCAAAAAGACTAGCTTACTGAAGCTCCTACGTAGTTTACCAGTATTACTGCTATCAGCAGATTGTCTGGGCTTATTAGTTTGTATAGAAATAACCTTGGTATTACGATTAGAACGAATCATCAATCCCTTCGAACCTGTAGTCCTTGGATTCTCTTGCTTAGTATTAATGGGACTATATTTAGCTGATGCTTACCACCCAGAAAATCAAATTGCAGGTTTACGGGCTCCATATCGGGTTATGCTTAGCATGGGATTGGTTGCGGTATTTACTTCTGCATTGATTTATATTTCTGGTACCTGGTTTAATCAATATCTCACAGGACGAGGAATTCTACTGCCAACTTTAGGAATATTTACAATCTGGGCGGTTGCTTTGCGTGTTCTTGCGGCACAATGGTTGCGATCGCAAGCTAAAAAAACCAGTTGGTTAATGCTAGGTACGGATGAAAATTCGATCAAATTTACCCAACAATTGCTGATAAAGAGAGGACTGGGAAAATTATTTGTCCTGTCTGATGAAGAAAACCCAACCTATTCCCAGTACGATCAGATAAATAGCATAGGTAGAGTCGATGACTTATCAAACTGGAGTCAAAATTCTTGGTCTATAGTAATAGTATCTGAGAGTATACAACTTTCTGAATCACAAATGCAGTTGTTAAGACAAATGCGCTTGCGAGGAATTCCGGTTTATAAAGTTCCAGATATGTATGAAGCTTTATGCTACAAACTACCTTCATCTCTTTTGCATGATCGATGGTTTGCATTTAGTAATGGTTTTTGTTTGATACCCGGTGATTTCAACATAAAAGTCAAGAAACTAATAGATATTATCTTGGCAGGATTATTATTTCTGTGCCTATCTCCATTTATGCTTCTAGTTGCCATAGTAATTAAATTGGATAGTCCTGGCCCAGTATTCTATAGTCAAATGCGGACAGGGTTAAATAATAAACCATTTAGGGTGTATAAGTTCCGCTCTATGTATCAAGATGCAGAAAAACGAGGAGCACAATGGGCAGGGGAAAAAGACCCTCGTATCACTAGAGTAGGACGTTGGTTGCGTTTAGCTCGGATTGACGAATTACCCCAAATATGGAATGTAATACGAGGAGATATGAGTTTAATCGGACCTCGTCCAGAAAGACCAGAATTTGATGCTAATCTCCAGCAAGAAATCCCCTATTATCAATGTCGTTATATGGTCAGACCAGGAATTACCGGTTGGGCGCAGGTAATGTATCCCTATGGTGCGTCGGTAGAGGATGCTTATGAAAAACTATCTTATGACCTCTATTACATCAAGAATTATTCTATATGGTTGGATTTAGCGATCGCTTTTAAAACTATCCGAGTTGTTCTATTAGGTAAAGGTCGATGAAAAAAGTTTTGGTGACTGGATGAGGAAGCTACATTGGCTCCCATATAGTCCATCAACTAGGAGAAGCTGGTGATGACTTTAATAACCTTAATAAAAATTCCTAACCAAGGGCTAGGAATCTGTGACAAAATTAACAATTAATGACTTGATAATTTCAATTTCTAAATTGTCGTCACAGTAATAAAGTCTTCTGAGCTGATTAAACTGCTATCTACATTATTGAGGATAGCTAGAACATCATTCGTCCCACGAACTCGAATGCGAGTATCATCACCTATTTGAGTAATTTCTAACTGTCCAAAACTTAATCCCTCTGTGAGACCTAAGGTATCTACACCATCTTCATAATCAAAAATAGTGTCTTTACCTTGACCAGTTGTGAAAATAAATAGGTCATTTCCACTATTACCTCGTAAACTATCTCGACCGAGTCCTCCAATCAAGATGTCGTTACCATCACCCCCTAAGAGGCTATCTTGACCAGCTCCTCCATTAAGAAAGTCATCACCCAAGTCACCAATTAAGGTGTCCTACCATCAGCACCTGCAATAGTGTCATTGCCACTGCCCCCAATAATATCATCATTACCAATGCCACCGTTAATACTATCGTTATTAGCCTTCCCGAAGATGGTATCAGCTCCATTACCACCGTTGATGGTATCATCCCCACTACCACCGTTGATAGTATCTTGACCGTTATCACCGTTAATAATGTCGTTATCGGCTTCCCCGAAAATGCGATCAGCGCCATTACCACCGTTGATGGTATCATCCCCAGTACCACCGTTGATAGTATCTTGACCATTATCACCGTTAATAGCGTCGTTATCGGCTTCCCCGAAAATGCGATCAGCGCCATTACCACCGTTGATGGTATCATCCCCAGTACCACCTTCAATGGTGTCGCTACCATTAAGACCTAAGATAATATCAGCATCACTAGTACCTGTAAGAGCTTCACTGCGGTTTGTGCCAGTAATTTCGTTGATCTGCTGGGTAATGGTGAAACGAGCAACAATTGGATCATGGTCACTAGCCCGTGAGGAGGTTGCAGCGAACTCAGAGTTAACATGAACAATATCAACCTCAGCATTTTCTACTAAGCTATCACTAACCAAAATATGGTCAAGCTGTTGAGAGTTACCCTGAAAATTAAAGCTATAGCGCTCATCTTCAGGGATATTATTAGTTAGGTTAGTGAGAATTGCACCATCACCAGCAGCTGTATCTTGCCCTCCATTAGTACTGACTGTGGTTCCCTCCAAAATATCTAGGGAAGAAACAAACTCAAACTCGTTGAAGTCCCCAAGAACAACAATATTGGCATCGGCATCATTAGCAAGGGTATCATCAACAAAATTGTTAACAGCTTGGGCTTGCTCTCTACGCTCATCTAGGGAGCCATTAACTGTGGTATCTTCTTGACGGGCGGTAAAGTCTTGCTCAACTCCCAGAATTGGGGCGCTACCACTCTTAGAAGAAGAGTGATTGTTGACAACTGTTACTTCCTCACCATTAAACTCAAAGGTAGCAGCCAGAGGTAAACGAGCATCGTTGAATACCTCACCTGCATCTTGACTACCAATTGCTTGTACTGAACCATCAACTAAGCTGACTCGCTCAGGGTTATAGAGGTAAGCAGTACGGATATTCCCACCAGGTTGTCCACCGCTCTCATTATCAGTAATAAAGGTGTTGTCAATGAATTCATAGGTAGGACCACCTGCTGCGACGATCGCATCTATTAATAACTGTAGGGTTTGGTCAGCAGCAATAGTACCATCATCTACAGAACCACTGTTGTCCTGAATCTCTTGCAAACCAATAATATCAGGATTATTTAGGTTGTTAACAATTTGTTGAGCGATCGCATCAAAACGACCATCGGCAATATCACTATCGCCATCGTCATCATTTGGATCTAGGTTGAGGACATTGTAGGTGGCAATAGTTAATTGGTCAGTATTATTATTTAGATTAGTAGATTCTGGTTGTAAACTTGCAGACTGAATATTTGCTGTGAAGTCTTCCGTGGGTATGATCTCAAAGTTACCAAAACTGTAGCTCACAACACCAGTAACATCACCCAATGAGTCACCAGTATT
Organism: Calothrix rhizosoleniae SC01; assembly: GCF_900185595.1. Lineage (GTDB taxonomy): Bacteria > Cyanobacteriota > Cyanobacteriia > Cyanobacteriales > Nostocaceae > Calothrix_A > Calothrix_A rhizosoleniae. The sequence continues at coordinate 927 of NZ_FYBH01000099.1, read as the reverse complement.
TATATTAGAGGAGTCAATGTCCAAGATGTCGGAATCTGGATCTATTTGTATCTTCTCTGGGTTAAAGTCATTGGGGTTGATGTTCAGGGTGCCGCGATCGCTAATTCCTGTGGCATTGTCACCATTATCAATCACGGCGAAAGTTTCCCCAAATCGGTTGGTTCCAGAAACTGCCACAAGATTCTTAGCTGTAACAAGCATCCCTTCTATAGACTCGAAGAAGTCAATCCCATCATTAACGGGGTCGAACTCACCAAAGGCATCATCATCAATATTCTCAGATGGAGGAACACGACCCCCTTCACCAATAATGGTTGCATCAGGTAGAGTATTTCCAGTGGAGAGAGTAGTGATAGTCAGGCTACCGCTAATCTGAGTAGTAGAAAGATTACCAGTGTCAACACCACCAGGGGTAAACTCGGAAACAGTTCCTTCAACTTGTAACTCGTCTCCCACATTCACACCAGGAGCACTATTTGTAAACACAAAGATGGCATCAGAAGTTGCAATATCACCATCACCTGTGGAGTCTTGCAGGTAAAATCCATTGCTATCAACAGCAGTAACAATTCCCGTTGTCCTGACTACCTGATCAACCAAAGCCGAAGTATGTCCTGCCCCTTGAATCTCATAGATGGCAGCTAAGGTTACAGTTACAGTCGGGTTTTCTGTGCCGGGGGTTGGTGTTTTTGCCTCAAAACTATCAGTATTGCCAGCACCACCTTCACCATTGGGAATTCGCTGGATAGAGTCATTCGCACTACCGTTAGCACCACTAGCTTCGTTTACTTGGGATTGACCTGAATTTAATAGAGATGATAATCCAGCATCATCGGCATCATTGGTATCATAAACAACTGCATCTATTAAGTTAGTAGTTGTAACTGCTGTGCCATTGGGGAAGTCCGTAGCGTTTCCGACATAGCT
>NZ_FYBH01000226.1 GCF_900185595.1 Calothrix rhizosoleniae SC01 | reverse complement strand
CTTAGAGGTTATTAAAGGAAGAATGCCTGAAGAAAACGATGCCAGCGATACTCTATCAGACTCCGCCAAGAGTTTACTTATTTCCGGAGGCATCTTTCTAGGCGTTTCTGGAATAAGTTTCATAGTTCGACAGTTCAATGCTTGGAAGCTGATTAAACTCGAAAGAGCACTCAATCTCAATCTTCTTGTGCAAGCAAACAGAGTTCGGGATATGGGCATAAAATCAGTGCAAATCATTAGAAACAATCCCAATCTTTTGGCAAGAACTCAGGCAAGAAGCGTACTCAAAAATAGTAGAGCATGGCTTAACACACATGGTTTTAGGACTACAAATGCTATAAATCAGATTCCTGCCCAACTTCGCTTGGCAAGAGCATCGCAAGCTGCCCAAAAAACAGTTATAGCATGGGCAGCAAAAATAGCCAAATTTACTGCTGGTGTAGGATCTATTCTTAGTATTATTGGTGTCGCTTTGGTAATTAGAGATGTCAGGGAGCGGAAAAAGTATCTTGAAGAACAGAAAGCCGCATTAAAGCAGAATCTCGATGATGTAAATGGTTATATTGCTGAAGCCAACGATAGCACGAAGGATATAATCACTGCTTTTTCTACTTACTTCAATGAATTTGAGATTGATATTGATGGGGTATTCAATGAGAATCAAGATGGATTTTTAGATGAAACTGGAAAACAAAAATTTGACGATGCAGTATCACAACTACGCGCAGCTTTAAATGGAGGTGTCAAGCGAATGGGAGAACTCAATGCTACGACAAAATTAGCTAATGTACGCATAAATCGTTATATCAGCCAAGGACATAAAGGGAAAGAACTGGTTGAAGAAGTTGTCTTTGAAACAGAGCTTCCAGAAGAGGTGATTCAACGTCTCTATGTCTTAAAGTTACAAGAAATTGGCAGCACTGTCCAGGAAGCAATAGAGCTATCTGAATTACCAGAAGATCTGATCGAGAAGTTTTATGCTCGTGGTTATTTAGATGATGGTAAAACTGTTGAGGAAACAGTTGAGCTATCTGGGTTAGCAGAAGACGAAGTTAGAAGAATTTTTGCAAGTAAGCTATTAGATGAGCGGCTAAATACTGAAAACCCAGATGATTTTCAGTACATGAAAGATATTGCCGAACAAGCAGGTGTTTCAGAGGAAGTTGTTCTAGAAATACAAGTTCAGAAGATGCCCAATCTGCCAATTGATATTGAAGAAGAACTTGAAAAAGAACTTGTAACAAGGTAGGAGTTATGCAAAAGCTGCAAATTTAATGTAACTCATAGGATGGAACTTATCCACCCTAACTATGAAGTTTTTGCATCAATCTTCAGATTAAACCGAAACAATAAATCTAGAATTGAAATGGTAAATTAAACCTACATTTTTAGTTAAAGAGTAGTTTTTAAGGAGTTGATTATGGGGTTCTTCAAACGGACTGTTAGGAAAGCAAAGAAAGGTGTAAAAAAAACAGTCAATAAAGTAGAAAAAGTTGTAGATGAAGGAACTAGCGAAGTTAAGAAGGCTGTCAATAAAAGTGCGAAGGAAATAGAGAGAGTTGCAGATAAAGGAATTGATAACTTAGAAACAAGAGCTAACTTAGCTAAAGAAGGATTGGAGGAAGCGGGGGATTTTGTGCTTAATAGCTCAGACAGAGAGTATTGGAATAAAGAAATTTCCCATCTTAAGAGTCGCTTGAATAAATTACAAGAAGAACTGAATAATAAAATTAATAATTACTACGATGTGAGGATAGATTATCAAGAAAAAATTCATACCTACATCACAATCAGGCAAGATACTGTCACGTTGGGATTACTATCCCCAGACAAATTTGACTTAGAGCAAGTTATGGATAATGCTGGAATCATTATAGATACTACTAGAGACTTTAGTGAAAGTAACAGCGATATTGAATATATTGGCAGATATGCACTTGGTTTTGTATCTGGCGGAATATCTGATATTATCTTTGCCTCTCAGGAAGCTAAGAAAGAAGTTAAACACTTGAAGAAACAAATTTTTCGATTGGAAGAAAGTCTAGAAAAAATTAACAGTAACATTGCTAATCATCAAAAAGGAATTACTCTCATCAATCAATCTGTAACTAAGATTTTGCAGTTGTATGGAGCCGATACTACCGTAGATAACTTTGTCTCAAAGCAATGTAATTTAATTTACAAGCAAGCCAAAGAAGTAAAAGTTCAGAAAACTATCATTAAGATGCAGAAAAAAGGTTTAACCCAACGAGAAATAACTGAAATAACCGTAAATTTATAATACAAGAATGATGTGTAAATACTTGGCTTTGCCGATACATTTATCTAATTAGCCCTCTTTTTTCACTCTAGGCAGTCCCGATGAAAAAATTTCACCACCAAGGATGAAAATACCTCTACCCGACTCCCTACTCCCTACTCCCTACTCCCTATTTTCAAGTCAGAGGAAAAATGAAAATCCCAATAATCTAGCTGAATGAAAATCGAATTGGGGAAATAATTAATTATTCTTTGAAGTTTCAAAGCCCCTAACATCTGAAAACAGATTTCTATAGTACTCGTAGTACTCATCAATCAAATCTACTGTGGGTTTGGGTTGATGACGCTTGTGGGTTTGGGTTGATGACGCTCAACCATAGTACCTGTAAGTATTTCGATTTATCCGTCATTTATTTTCTCACAAAAGTGACAAAAGAGGGTTATAGATTCAGCTCCTGTCAAAATTTTTTTGGTAAGTACTAGGCGCAGATAAAAACTCATTTTAACTGTGCCTCTGCATTAAAAAATTGACGACACAACCCTTGTGTCAATAACACCGTCGTCAATAAATTAGCAACAGCCATCATCAAGAACAGCAAAATTTGGTAAGATGCGGCTGAAGATGCAGCTTGTAAAGGCACTTGATTTTGATCCACGCCACTGAGTAAAATCCCACTCATGAATCCTGGGATAATAAATATACCAGCGATCGCCATTTGATTAATACTAGGAATTAAAGCCGCACCTATGGCTGCTTGTCGATAGCCAGCAATGGCTTGTTGGGGAGTAGCACCCAAGCTCAAATGGGTTTCGATTTCCCACTGACTAGCATTAACAGTTTTCACCAATCTTTCCCCAGCGATCGCAGCTGCATTCATGGCACTACTTAATACCATTCCTCCCAAGGGTATAAAATATTGGGGCGCATACCACGGTTCTGGTTGGATAATCAGAAAATTTACATAGAACAGCACCACAGAAGTACTGATAAACATGGATATCCATAGTAAAGGTAATAGGAGAGGAATTTTTTGACTAATACCATTTCGGGTAACAATTGCAGATACTGTCAAAATTATTGCTAAAATCCCCCCAACCGCCCAAATGTTATTCAGTGCAAAAATGACATCGAGGATATACCCCAGGATTAATAATTGGATAATACTTCTGACCGCAGCTATGGCAAACTTGAATTCTAACCCAATTTTTTGCCATGCAGATAAAGCAATCGCCATACCCACTAATGCCACCAAAATCCCTAAATCTACTGGGTTTAAATCTATCAGTTCTGACATAGATTATTTCGCCTCCTGGGATTTATGCTGAATTAAAGATTGCATATACTGGGAACTTTGACTACAGGTATGAGAATCTAGGTTGATACATATCATTTTTCGTTCCTGCATATAATATGGTAGTTTTTTTGATTTAATCTCTTAGTCAGCACTTTGTTTAATCCTTATCAATAAAATAAAATCACAACTCATGATTCAAAGCCTAAATTCAATCCCAGCATTTGACATTAAACAACAATATACCGCTATCCAAGAAGAAATCAGTGCGGCTGTTCTGGAAGTTCTGGCTTCTGGTGGCTATATTGGTGGTCCTGCTGTCGCTGGTTTGGAACAACAGCTTGCTGCTTACATTGGGGTCAACGAATGTATTGCTTGTAACTCTGGTACTGATGCCCTCTATTTAGCACTGCGAGCTTATGGGATTGGGGTGGGGGATGAAGTAATTACCACACCTTTTACCTTTATCGCCACATCGGAAGTTATCAGTGCTGTGGGTGCAAAGCCTGTATTTGTAGATATTGATACAACTACTTTCAATTTAGATTTACAGCAAGTAGGGGCAGCAATTACACCCCAAACTAAGGCAATCATCCCCGTCCATTTGTTTGGACAACCAGTAAATATGACTGAGTTGATGAATATTGCTACAACTCACAATTTGGTAGTGATTGAAGACTGTGCCCAATCTACGGGAGCAACTTGGGGAGAAAATCGAGTAGGTAGTATTGGCCATGTAGGTTGTTTTAGTTTTTACCCAACTAAAAATTTAGGGGGTTGTGGTGATGGTGGAGCCATAACTACCAATAATGCAGAGATAGCTGCAAAAGTGAGGATGCTGAAAAATCACGGACAATCAAATCGCTATCATTATGCAGAAATAGGAGTTAATAGTCGCTTGGATGCTATTCAAGGGGCTATTTTGCAAATTAAACTACGTTACCTAGATACCTGGAATCAACAACGACAAGCGATCGCATTTCGTTACGCAGAATTTTTGAGTCAGTTACCTCATATCATCACACCCCAAGAATTACCAGGGGGTAAGGGTGTTTGGAACCAATATACCATTCGTGTACTTCCTGAAAAACGGGATGGGATTAGGGAAGAATTAAAAGCACGGGGAGTTAATACTATGGTTTACTATCCCCATCCCCTGCATTTACAGCCTGTTTACCAAAATCTCGGTTATCAACCAGGACAATTACCTGTAGCAGAAGCAACTTGCGATCGCGTTTTATCTCTACCCATGTTCCCAGAACTATCTCCAGAGCAACAGCAGCAAGTTATTTATAGTTTGAAGGATTGTTTGGTGTAGGGCTTCTATAAGTGAGGGATGGGAAAGTAGCATAATTTTTTGTGTTACTTTTTCCTATAATCAGTCAAGGGCATTACTCATTATTCTAATCTACCTACCTTTGATCAATTATCTGAGATCCACCATTCAGATGCTAAGATATTCACCTTACCTGAAATTCTCTACACTGGGCTGGCTTATAATTCTCGATACTACAAAAACATTCTGGTAAAACTGTAGATTAACATTCGATGAGTTTTATTTATGCTAGATGCAACAACCACACAAGGCACAGTGTCCCCAGTTCCGGGCAATTACGGTCCCTCCATTTTCCCCATACCGTTTTGGGAAGCCTTCAGGATGCTCACCGCCCAGGGAGCATACGTTGAAAATAAAATGAAGCAGGTTGACGGTGCCACCGTCTTTAAGGCTCATCCAGGATTACCAACCATCCTCATATGCAATAACGTTTCTGCTGAATTTTTCTTCAAAGCTGGCGATGATTTAATTGAACGTGAAGACATT
>NZ_FYBH01000292.1 GCF_900185595.1 Calothrix rhizosoleniae SC01 | reverse complement strand
CAGAAATCAATCAAGTCCAGTTTTTTTCCTACAGAACTAAATATTTCCAACGCTTCATCCAGATGACTTAGAGAATGAGTTGCCATGACACTGGTTCTCAGTAAAGCCTTGGTTCTTGGTACGGCGGGATAAATTATTGAATTGACATAAACTCCAGCCTCTAGTAATTCCTTGCCAAAAACCATGCACTTAAGATCATCGCCAATAATAATAGGAACAATCGGGGTTGAGGATTCACCAATATCAAATCCGAGTTGCTTGAGTCCTTTTTGCCAATATTGGGCATTTTGGCAGAGATGTTGTACTCGCCAAGATTCAGCAATCAAAATATCAAGGGCTGTGGAAGCTGCGGCCAAAGATGTGGGAGGAATAGAAGCAGAAAATAGCATTGAGCGTCCGTGAAATCTAATCCAATCAATTACCTTGGCTTCAGCAGCAACCCAGCCTCCAATGGATGCCAAGCTTTTGGAAAAAGTACCGCAGAGAATATCACTACTTCCCACCATCTGGAAATGCTCTTCGGTTCCCTTGCCATTGACTCCCAAGACTCCCAATCCGTGGGCATCATCTACAGCTAAAGTCACATTGTAGCGATCGCATAATGCTCGAATTTCCGGTATTGGTGCAATATCTCCTGTCATGGAGTAAACACCATCAATTGCCACCATTGTTGCGGATTTATTTGCTACTTCCTGCAATCTTTTTTCTAAATCATCTAAATTATTGTGCTGATATTGAATAACTTTACAGCGACTCATAAAAGCACCATCGTAAATACAAGCATGGGCTTCGCCATCCAACACCAAGGTAGTTTCTTCGTTCATCAGTGCTGAAATAAAACCAAGATTGGCTTGATAGCCGGTGGTGAATACTAATGCATCTTCATGCCCTAAAAAAGTGGCGAGTTTGTGTTCAAATTCACTATGTTTGTAAGTTGAGCCGTTTAGTAGACGGGAACCAGTAAGGCTCGGACCATCTTCTAAAGCGGCATGAGCAGTAGCTTCACGTACTCGTCGATCTGCTGTTAATCCTAAATAATTATTAGACCCCAGCATAATTACCTGTTGTCCATCAAACAAGCAGGTTGCACCTTCATTACGCTCTAGTTCTCGAAAATAGGGTAAAAGTCCTGTTTTTCTGAGTTGATCCGGTAGCTCAAATTCTCTGGCTCGCTGCAAAAGATTTTTACTTGACTTGTACACAATCCGCAAGTGAGAATCTAAATTAATATTTGGTGTAGCTTGGCTATTGCCATGAGATTTATCCGCAGCAGAAATGCAAACTTCTGTTGTTTCCGTATTTTTTGTCAACTGACCATCATTTAAAATCTCAGTTGCTAATTTAGCAACAGTTATATCCTCAAAAAATTTTTCCATGGGTATAACTAAACCAAAGTTGACTTCAATATAATTTTTAATTTCTAGAGCTTGCAATGAATCTAAACCTAATGTGTTAATTAATTGATGGGATTTAATTAATGCATTAGGTATTCCCAATGTTTGGGAAATCTGTTCACACAACTGGGAAATTAAAGATAATTGGTCTTTTGGACTTGGTTCTATTGTCAATATTTGGTTTTGAGAAGTGATTGGATTGTCGTCTAAAATACTAGTACCAACAACCGAGAGATTTCCTGCAAGAAAACTCTCTCGACAAGCATGACGTTGAATTTTACCACTGGAAGTTTTGGGAATACTGCCAGTTTTCAGTAAAACTACTGCATATACTTGTAGTTCATGTTCCCGTGAAACCTTCTGGCGAATTTCTCCAACCACTTTATCTATATTCAATTGTCGTAAGTACGTGCGCTCTACCTCTTGCACCACTACTAATCTTTCTTTCCCTTCTATCTCCACAGAAAAAGCGGCTCCACTGTGGGGACTCAGTGCTGGATTTGCTTTTTGCACCGTTAACTCAATATCTTGGGGATAATGGTTTTGCCCCCGGATGATAATTACATCTTTCATTCTTCCGGTAACAAACAATTCTCCATTACTGAAAAATCCCAAGTCCTCTGTGCGTAAAAAAGGACCTTCTCCTGTATCTTTGAGATAAGCTTGAAAGATTTCTTGTGTTGTTTGAGGATTATTCCAATACCCAGCAGCGACACTGCCACCAGACACCCAAATTTCTCCTACTTCTCCTTGTTCACAACGAGTTAATGATTCTGGGTTGACAATATTTACTTTTGTGTCCATGTAAGGATAACCACATCCTACTGAAGTTTTTGCCACTTCTCCAGTCTTAATTTCCTCAATCACTGGCAATTGGCTCTTATCTCCACCCGTAGCAAGCAGGGTAGTTTCTGCCATGCCATAGCAAGAATAAAAAGCACTTTTGTTAAAACCACACTGAGCAAATTTTTGACTAAATCGCTTCAGAGTTTCTGCCCGTACTGGTTCTGCTCCATTAAAAGCTAAATCCCAACTGCTCAAGTCAAGATTAGCTAATTCTTCTCGTTGGACTTTATGTACACATAAATCATAAGCAAAATTGGGTCCGCCACTGGTAGTCGCTCGATATTTAGAAATTGCTTTTAACCAACAAATTGGTTTCTGCAGAAATGCTGCTGGAGGCATAAGAATACAGGGAATTCCCAGATACATTGGCTGTAAAACATTACCAATCAGCCCCATATCATGGAAAAAAGGCAACCAACCTACAACAATACTCTTCTGGCTATGGCCAAAAGCAATTTGGATTATTTGCTGGTTGTGGATGATATTTCCATGGGTAACCATTACTCCTTTGGGGGTTCCTGTAGAACCAGAAGTATATTGCAAAAATGCCAAACTCTCTGGGGTGATTGATTTAAGTACAAATTCGTCTCCATTAGCTTCAATGGTATCTGTAGCTACCCACTTTAACTGAGCGAACTCTGCTTCTTTTTCCCATCTTTTCTCAATGTCAGCCAATATTGATTGGGTTGTTAGTGCTATCTTAGCTTGAGCATCATTAACTATAGAAAGCAGTCGAGATAACCTTTGATTGCGCCTGGGGGGATAAACTGGAACTGCTACTACCCCAGCATACAAGCAGCCAAATAATGCCACAATAAATTCTAATCCAGAAGGATATAACAATAAAGCCCGTTCTCCTGGTGAAGATTGGAGAAGGTTTGTGAACTGAGAAGTTAGTGTTTGTGCTATGGCTGTTGCTTGTTTGTCTAACTCCCGATAGGTGATACTTGCTGAGGGGGTTTCTCCATTTTTGAGGAAGATATAGGCTTGTTTCTCAGGCTGATATTCTGCTCGATATTTGAGAGTTTCTATTAAGGATGTAGATGCTAGACTCATGTTATTTATACAGATGGCACTACTGGTATTAAGAGAGCGAGAACTTCCTCTTTTAAGTCACTCAGGTCGATAGAACAAGCTTTTCCAGGCATTGCTTGCTAAGTAGATACATGGCTTCAAATTATACTATCTTTTTCACTTTACCTTGACCCAGCATCTTTAAATTTATTTTAGAAATAACCTCTTATTTATCTTTTCTCAACATCTCTAATATCGCAATTGCCAGCAAAACTTTCATTGGCATCTGAGGTTATTACTGCTGGGATGGCCTTCTGAAAGGTTACGCCAACAGAGTATTGTATCGCCTTCCTTAACCAGACTTCTTTCGCTTCGCCATTTTTGTGAAACTCAAACAACAATGCGGACATTCTTCAGTCACCCAATCAGCAGGAATAGGGAAAGGAGTTCCGCAGTTTTTGCACTTTGTTGATAAAGGTAGTTGATGGCGATCGCTATCACCGCCAAGAAGTGGTATCCAAGCAAAGTATGGGATAACACACAAAGCGATCGCCTCATGTCCCTTTACGATACCCTAGAAGCCAAATTGAAACACAGACAAAACAGCAGTGAGAAACTCATGGAAGTCGCTGTGTGACTTTACCCATAACTTTGCCGCCAAGGAATTAGCCAATTTCCTTGACCATTAAAATTGCTGATTCAAACGACCATTCAAATAAGCGATTAAAAGGCCAGAGCCTGGTTCGCTTACCACTTACAAACCCCAGTCGTTTGTAAAGATACTCAGCTCGGGAGTTTGTATTGATCACCTGTAGGGAAATTTTGGTTGCCCCATTTTGAATCGCCAGTTCCTCTAACCTTGAAAATAGATGAGAGCCGATGCCCTGACCCCTGACATCCTCCGATACCGCAATACAAAAAACGTACCACTCATTCGATTCTGTGGCATGATCTAAGAGTCTTAAAATGGTCTTGCGTAAAAGCCCCTCAAAAGTACCATAGGCTGTGGTCATTAACTTTAGGGTAGGCCGAAAAAAAGACCCTGATCATTTTGGATCCCCAGCAGCCCAACCAATTGCTGATCATTTATTGCAGCAATACAATTTGTTCTGTTAATACTCTCTTCAATAATATGGTGTGCTCTCTCATCACCTTCCAGAATAGGCAGGAGTTTCTCTCCAAATGCACTGAGAAGGAGTATTGATGCTGATGATTTAAATTCTTCCGGCAAATGATCTAAATACGTAATTTGCATTAGGTATCAGATTTTGTAGATTGTTAACATTTTTAATGGTAATTCATATTACTTATTCAGTTCCAACAAACGATATTGAACTCCAGTGTCAAAGATTCTTACCCCTCCTCCCTCAGCAATAGTTTGCCGTAATTTCTTAGGATTGGTGACAGTAATACCTGCTAAATAATTAACCCCTAATTCAGCAAATTCTGCTAGCCAGGGAAGGGTTGGTCCCATGAGAACTAAATTTGCTTGCCTGGACAATTCTACCAAGCGGGGGAAAGTTTTATTGGGAATGGATGTGGCGGTTAAAAATACCCAATCAGACTCAGGAAGTAAGTACTCGGATGCTGATGCAGGAAAATCATTACCAGTAGGGTTAAGTTCAATCACATTAATAGTCATGTCCTGTTCATAGCGGCTTAACCCTGGATAACGTCCAATAACCGAGACTCGTTTTCCCCTAAGTTGGGGAAGAAAATAGTCAAAAACAGCTAAATTTGCTGATGATGATGGAGGAAGGGCTATTGCTTGTTGTGGTAAGGAAGAGTTGGTATTAATAATGGCATTAATGGCTGCCATAGCAACGGTTGCTTGATAAGGGTTCCAAGAGCGCAACCATAAACATAATTCTTTAATTTGTTTATTCACTAAGGTACCAGACCAAGATAGGGTACGTGTAGGAATAGCAGGACTCATACACAAGCCGATACCTTCTGCTTCACATAATGTCCATGTTAATCCAATTAAAACTTCTTTGGCATAAGTATCTTTGTTTCCATAATCTATGAGCAAATCATAAATGTCTTGGGGATTATTCATTTTTGGAAGTAAGTACCAAACAAAAAATCAAGCCAGAATGGGTCGCATCTAATTTTTTTGCTATTAAATAAAAAATGGAATGCAACCAGGTAAACCATTATAGTCCCTACTTTACGGGTAGATCGAAGCTAGGGAATACAAAGATGGTTTCCAGCTAAAACTTTTTACTTTCCTTGTCTTTATATTAGCGATCGCAGAAACTTTGGTTAAGCAACCCCAGAGGTATAATTATCAACCAAAATTTACCGTCACATTGGCTATTGAACTGTAGCTGATTGGCATAAATACAAACTTAGCTAATTATATTTATACCGAATTTGTGAATTTTGGACGAACCCGATGTAAAAAAAAATTGGGATTCAAAATTGAACGACCCCTTGGGCTGTAAACTAAATTTACAAATGGTCGTCAGGAAACCAGGGCATTGGAAAAACTTTTAGCAATATCTAGATGGATTGATGCCTGCAATGAACGCATAGGCAAGCTTACCAGCTGGCTAGTACTGGTAATGGTGATTGTTGGCGTATGGAATGTTATCGGTAGATATCTGGGACGGATTACGGGTAGAGAACTAAGTTCTAATGCTTACCTAGAAGCTCAATGGTATATGTTCGATTTAGTTTTTTTCTTAGGAGCGGCTTATGTGCTCAAACATGACGAACATGTACGGGTCGATATTTTTTATGACCAATGTTCTCCAAAAAGAAAGGCATTAATTAACCTTTTGGGAACAGTATTATTTTTAATTCCGTTTTGCATACTAATAATTATTTTTTCTTGGGATACCGTCATTTACTCTTGGCTCGATTTAGAAGTATCTCCTGATCCTGGTGGTTTACCTCGTTACCCCATCAAAACCCTGATCCCCATAGCCTTTCTTCTCCTTATTTTTCAAGGTATTTCGGAGACAATTAAAAATTTGGCAATTCTGACAAATAGATTAGAACCCCAGGAGGAGCATAATGATGCTAACTTATGATTGGCTTGGTCCAGCCATGTTTGTTGGGGCTTTACTACTGTTATCTTTTGGCTATTCAGTAGCCTTTTCTCTTGGTGGTGTATCTATATTATTTGGATTAATTGGCATATTCCTCCAAGAATTAAATCCAGATCAAGCAATATTTGACATTGGTTTAGCCAGCTTAATGCCAGAAAGAATTTTTGGCATTATGAACAACATAACCCTATTAGCTATTCCCTACTTTATTTTTATGGGAGCCATGTTGGAAAAGACAGGAATAGCAGAGAGGTTGTTAGAAACCATGGGAATTTTGCTGGGGCGTTTGCGTGGCGGACTGGCTCTAGCTGTAGTGATAGTAGGTGCCCTATTAGCTGCAACTACTGGTGTAGTAGCTGCAACGGTAATTGCAATGGGTTTAATTTCCTTACCTATTATGTTGCGCTATGGCTATAACAAACAACTAGCCACTGGTGTGATTGCTGCTTCCGGCACCTTGGGGCAAATTATCCCCCCTAGTGTGGTACTAGTAGTTTTAGCAGATCAGTTAGGAATCTCAGTGGGGGATCTATTTATCGGTTCCTTGATTCCAGGCTTAATGATGGCAAGTGTATTTGCTCTTCATGTATTGATTGCCTCTTATTTAAAGCCAGATATTGCCCCAGCTTTACCCCCAGAAGTACGTAATATTGGTGGTAAAGCTTTGTGGAAGCGGGTACTGGGGGTCATGTTACCACCCTTACTATTAATTTTACTGGTATTAGGTAGTATCTTTTTTGGCATTGCCACCCCTACAGAAGCCGGAGCAGTGGGTTGTGTGGGAGCAATCGCTCTTGCTGCAACTAATGGGGAACTTCGCAAACAAACCTTACACCAAGTGTGTGACGCGACGTTGCGAATCACCACTATGGTAATTTTTATCCTCTTAGGTTCTACTGCCTTTAGTTTAGTTTTTCGGGGATTAAATGGCGATCAATTTATGTCTGATTTTCTTTCTAATCTTCCTGGAGGGGAAATCGGTTTTTTAGTGGTGAGCATGGTAGTGGTATTGGTGCTGGGATTCTTTATTGATTTTTTTGAGATTGCTTTCATAGTCATACCCTTATTTGCTCCAGTCGCTAAACAATTTGACATTAATATGATTTGGTATGGAGTCATACTAGGGGCAAATTTGCAAACATCTTTCCTCACACCCCCCTTTGGTTTTGCTCTATTTTATCTCCGTGGTGTGGCACCTCCGGAAGTGACTACTGGTGACATCTATCGCGGTGTCATGCCGTTTATTCTTTTACAGTTGCTGGTGCTGATGTTAATTATTACCTTTCCTGGAATTGTTAGTTTCTTGCCTTCCTTAGCAACACCAGCATTGATTGCTAATTATTGAATCATGCAATCAAAAAAAGACTAGTACATTTGGAACTATTCCTATCTATTAGTCTGTCAAGTAAAAAATAATTAGCTGTAGAGACATACCCATAGTACTTTTGCTTATGGCTTGGCTAAGGAGAGTTTCTACAAACTGTTGATTGCTAGCTACTTGCAAAGCTATTGCAAATTTATGTAAGCATTATATTCCTTGTACAAAAGTCATCAGTACTGGTATTGTGACTATAATCTTACAAAAATTAAGAAAAATTAATTATTGTTACTAATTGTTGATATTTATCCATGTTTCATGTTAGTTCCGCATCTCGGAAGCAGATGCCAAAATTATTGGTGTTAATAGCAGGAGGCTGTTTGACTTCCATCACTGGAGGTATAGTTTCTCCCGTATTTCCAGAAGTTGTAGAACAACTACATATAGATCCGCGATGGGCTGGGATGTTAGTGAGTATGCATTGCCTAACAATCGCCATGTTTGCTCCGATTTTGGGCATATTAGCCAACCGAATTGGCACACTAAAGATACTCATTCCATCTCTCATATCATATGCAGTATTTGGTGTTGCTGGTGCATTCATGCCAAGTTTTCTACCCTTACTACTCACCCGAGCACTGTTGGGAGCAGCTAGTGGTGGCATTGCGGCTGCGAGTATCGGCATCATCGGTAATATGTATGAAGGGGATGAACGAGCGCGCATACTTGGTTATGCTTCCAGTATATTTGCTATTGTTGGTATTTTCTTCCCTCTGTTAGGTGGCTGGGCTGGTTCTTTCCATTGGCAATATGCATTCTGTTTGTACGCTGCTGGTTTGCCGGTAGCATTTTTTGCCACCTTCTTTTTACATGAAGAACCTCTTCGCAAGTCCTCTACTTCGGTTCTACCGAAACAGAAGGAAAAACTACTGCAAACACTGCAAACACCCAGTAATATCACCCTATTTTTAGTACTAAGTTTAACATCTGCAATTTTTTACATAGTCATTATTTATGCTCCCTCACATTTCAAAGCTACCATTGGAGCCGATACAGCTTTGAACGGTATGATTTTAGCCTCACGGGCAATAGGAGCCGCAATTATCTCTGCTCTAGGTGCTAGTCGTTTATCCAAGAATTTGGGAGTGGCTCCAGCGGTTTCCCTCGGATTTATTTTAATGGCGGTGACATTAATCACTATTCCCCATGTGGAAGAAATTTACTTGATTTTCACGACTGCTGTCATGTTTGGTGTCGGTTTCGGGATTGTCATGCCTAATGTTTACAATGCTCTGGCTCAGTTCAATCAACCGGAAGTCCGTTCTAGTGTTTTGGCAATTGGTAATGGTGCCAGTTACTTAGGACAATTCCTCTCACCTGTTTTCCTGGGCCCTGTGTGGAAATACGGAGGAATTAGTGTCTTTTATGTGGGTGCAGCAGTGGCAATCATGATGGCTATATTAACTCTCAAACAGGAGAAAGCCTTACGCCGGAAATATCCATAATGTAAGGGAGCAGGGAGCAGGGGGAGGGAAAGTCATTTTGGTGACAAAAATTGGGTAATTTATTTCTTAGAGTTCCCTAATTTTATGACTCAGTAATGATGTTAAAGCAACGTACAAGTAAACTGGGGATAGTGGCTTGATTGAACAATTTGATAATTTACTCAGTTTGTTTGCTCAAAATCTTTGCTGTATAGCGCTATGCGCAAGTAATAAGTGAGCCATTGCGGTGGACGGTAAGCCATTGCGGTGGACGGGTTCCCCGGCATAAAGCAACTGGCGCAACCCGGAGGGGTTCCCCGGCATAAAGCAAATGGCGAACTCCGAAGGAGTAATAAGTTTACTGCTCATGGGTTTGGGCATTCTAAATAATGTCCGCGCCCTAATTGCGTAGTGCTGTATCTTTAGCCTGTACTGTTATCTAAATCGACTACAAAAGTTTTTCCTTCCACTATTACTTGATCACCCGGTAGTAATCGCTTCCCTCGCCGGGTTTCCACCATACCGTTGACTAGTACCTCACCACCTTGAATCATCAACTTGGCTTGCCCTCCTGTGGGTACTATACCCATCAACTTTAAAAACTGATTCAATTTAATTGTGCCATCTCTGATTTTCATAATTGATTTGATGGTAAAAATTTTCTATATATAACTTGTTGGCATTCTGCCATTGGAAACAACAAAAATCGAATATATAGTAATCAGCAATCCGATATGAGTTATAAAATTAGCTATTCCTAGATACCCAACTTATAAAATAAGTCGGGTATCTCACTTTTGACTACAGTATTTTTAGTAGTCAAAAGTGAGCAACTAATCAACTGCTGCGGTTGTAGCCTGACATGCAAACAATTTTTCAATCACGTCTTCCACAACTTTATCAGGAGTAGAAGCACCGGAGGTAACTCCCACAATCACTTTACTTTCTGGGAGCCAGTTTTCTGTAATCGTTAAATTCCCATCTAATTGCTGATGTTCAATGTGAGTTGCTGATTTAATTCGTTTTACAGAATCTATGTAATAGGAAGGTATTTTATGCTCTTCGGCAATTTCTTGTAAATGGGAAGTATTAGAGGAATTAAAGCCACCAATGACTAACATTAAGTCTAATTCTTGATCCACCAACTCAAACATAGCATCTTGTCGTTCTTGGGTAGCATCACAAATAGTATTAAAATTTTGAAAATAGTCATTTAAATTAGCGGGACCATATTTTTGCATCATGGTACGCTCAAATAACTTACCAATCAGCTCGGTTTCACTTTTGAGCATGGTAGTTTGATTGGCAATACCAACTCGGACTAAATCTCTATCAGGATCGAAACCAGTGGAATAGGCTCGATTAAATTTAGCTAAAAATTCTTCTTTATCACCGCCATGCAAAATATATTTAGTTACATATTTTGCTTCCTCTAAATTCAGCACAATCAAATACTTACCAGCAAAAGAGCTAGTAGCAACGGTTTCTTCGTGCTTATATTTACCGTGAATAATTGAAGTATATTCCTTTTTTTTGTGTTTTTCTACGGTATTCCAAACTTTGGAAACCCAAGGACAGGTAGTATCAACAATGGTACAGCCCTTGTCATTTAGTAGTTGCATTTCTTGGACACTAGCACCAAAAGCAGGAAGAATCACCACATCTCCAGATGCAACTACAGAAAAGTCTTTATTTCCATCCTGTACTGGAATAAATTTCACCTCCATTTCCCGCAGACGTTGGTTAACGGAGGGGTTGTGAATAATTTCATTGGTAACCCAAATCCTTTCTGTGGGGAAGTGCTTGCGAGTTTCGTAAGCCATCGCCACAGCCCGCTCTACTCCCCAACAAAAGCCAAATGACTGGGCTAGGTGAATGGTGATGTTACCACGGGTGAGGGTGTAGTTACTATCCCTGATTTGCTGAATTAAATCACTTTGATATTCGGAGTTTAACTGGGTTGCAATTTCTGTTTGATGACCAAAACCTTTGCGATGATAGTTTTCCGAATGATTGAGGGATCTTTTAAACGCTTTAGTATCCATGCAATTGATTTATGAAAGTTTCTTCTTTATGTATTGTCTGATGTATTGGGCATGATGTGGAGAAGTGGGGAAGGAAAGGAGGGAATGAGAGAGGGAAGGTGTGAGGGAGTTAGGGGATGAAAAACTTTTAACCATCAACCGTCAACCGTCAATTGATAACTTTATTAAAGTTGTATTTGGTTGTACAACTGCAAAGCGGAACCCCAAACTAGGTAGCCTTGGGAACTTAAATGTAAGCCATCGGTAGTAAGTTCGAGGCGGAGATTTCCTTGTTTGTTGGCAAATAGGGAATATAAGTCTAGATATTTTACCCTTTCTTTGGTAGCGATCGCTTGCAGCTGCTGATTTAATTTCCGAATACGACTATTGGGAAGCTTTAATAGCTTTTCTTTCCCTTCCCAGGTTGCATCTTTTCCTCCATGAGGCAAAATTGACTGAATCACGATTTTTGCTTGGGGATGGGTTTTTCGGAGATAAACCATGATTTGGCGCTGATTTTCTAGGATTTTTTTTTCCTTCGCTCCCCGGATTAAGTCGTTAATCCCAATCATGACAAAAATTGTTTTTGGTTGGGTTTTGTCAAATAGTTTTAATCTTTTTAATAGCCCTGCGCTGGACTCTCCGGAAACTCCTTGGTTCAGCCAATGCTTGTTTGCTGGTAACAATTCACCAGGAAACCATAAGCTGAGGGAATCTCCAGCCAATATTGTTAAATTTTGAGGACGTTTTTGCACTACCACTTTGGCTTCTCTATCTAAAATACCTAGCCACTGCTGATAATTTAACTTGTGACGAGGACCTAATTGGGGTGTGATAGTTTCTATTTCAGTATTGGGGTTAATCCGAGTAGCGCCCAAAAAAGCTGTCCATCCTTGCTGTCGCTGAAGTAAAAGGATGACTGTTAATAGTAATAAGCCGTTAGTTAACAGCGATATAATTGCCCACATGGGAAAAGTTTTTGCAGGGGTTGACACGAGTAGCAAAATTAACAATATTTCCGAGACAGATTTTACCCGGAAAAGTAAAAATTTTACCTACGTAATATGTATTTTAACTAAGTGATTATTATTACTGTATCTTACTGTAGTCGAAGAATGGATTGGTGATTATTGTGGCTGTGAGTAGCTCGAATTTTTATAGCAAACAGGTGGTAATACAATTAGTTGAATCCTTATTAAGAAGATAGAGTTCAAGAGGTGTACTCATTTTTTACTCACACAAGCATTTGTCAGATGAAGTAAAAAAGTTCAAAGAAGGGAAGCAAACCCCAAAAAAACATCAGTTTTTTCTCAATCCCTATACAGTTGAGTGTTTCGTTCCTTTGGACAGGGGATGAAAACTGAGACGATGGGATTTATCCCACCGTTTATATAGTAAAATAAAGAATCCGAGTAAGGCGTTCATCTACACGCAGAACTGTCCTAGTACGGAGAAATCCCTGCATATAGGAAACAACGATTGCTACATGTAACGGCAGTATGACTACATCACTGCAAGTAATGGCAGGACAGGGAGTGTACCATTCTGGCATAGTGATAGAACCTACAGAAAGCGAAAAAAGTAAGCACAATCTGTATGGCTTAATGCCAGTACAAGTGAGTGTGTAGGGGTGCTTTGACTCACCCCACCCAGATTTATATCTGGGTGACAGCTAATCAGAAGCGAAGGAAAGCAGTTTTAACCCGTCCCGTAGCATCTTTTTAGAATCCCCTCGCCTTCAGACTGGGGAGCTGTCAATCATCAGCGATGTTGATGCGATCGCTAAATTCTTGGTTATAACCTTCCTCACCATGTTCATAAATATCTAAACCTTGAACCTCTGCATTGCCTTTGGCACGTAAACCAACTGTGGCATCAATTACATACAAAATAATAAATGTGCCTAAGCCAGCGATCGCATAGGCGACAATAATGGCGGCAAGTTCGACAAATAATTCCCCTAGATTGCCATACAATAAACCATTCTTTCCGGCTGAGTTAACGGCAGTGGTGGCAAATACACCGGTTAGAATTGCCCCTACTGTCCCCCCAACCCCATGAATGGGATAGGTATCTAAAGCATCATCAATTTGGACTTTATGCTTGTAGCTAATGGCATAGAAACAAGCCAAGGCGGTGATGCTACCAATTAAAATTGCTGCTATGGGTGTCACAAATCCGGCTGCGGGAGTAATCCCAACTAATCCTGCTACTCCTCCTGTGGCTGCACCAACGGCGGTAGGTTTACCACGCAAAACCTTTTCTAGAATCAACCAGGTTAATACTCCGGCGGCGGCACTAGTATTAGTTGTAACAAAGGCAATAGCAGCTATACTATTAGCACCCAAGGCACTACCACCATTAAAACCAAACCAACCAAACCATAATAATCCTGCACCTAACAAAATCAAGGGGACGTTGTGAGGAGGACTTAAACGGTCTGGATAGTCTTTTCTCGGCCCTAAAACATAGGCTGCGACTAAGGCAGAAACCCCAGAACTAATATGGATTACCGTACCCCCAGCAAAGTCCAGAGCCCCAATACCCCCAGTTAACCCCAGAAAACCACCTGTTCCCCATACCATATGGGCTAGGGGAGTATAAATAAAAGTAGACCACAGTAGAACAAATAAACTGTATGCAGTGAAACTCATCCGTTCAGCAATGGCACCAGAAATCAATGCTGGAGTAATTATGGCAAACATCCCCTGGAAGATCATAACTG
>NZ_FYBH01000240.1 GCF_900185595.1 Calothrix rhizosoleniae SC01 | reverse complement strand
ACCCTCTATAAATCTAATTGATAAATCATCTCCAGGGTCATTATCTGAATGAATTGCTTGTATTGGAAAAAACAAAGACTCTGTTCCGCCACCCGATAGATCCCAGCGATGGAAACCCAATAACCTTGGACTAGTCCACAATGAAGGCATTACGCTGGAAATACTTTCATCTTTTAGGGCTATTTGATTGCCATCAAAACTAAATGATTGAGGAAGTATGTTCTGTACTGGATTAAGATCTATTTCTCTAGTGAATGAAGTATATTGATTAACTAGCTCTTCACATACTTGAGAAACTTGACCTAAATAATAGAGTTGAATAAAGATCGCATTGCTTTTGATGAATGGAGCAAAAATAAATTTTTCCCTTTCTTTTAAAAGATCAAACTCATACCTCTTGACTCTAGGAGGAATGACCGGATTACCCGGATCAATAGTAGGTCTAAAATTGATCAGAGTATAAATAGCTCGATTTGATACTTGTTTTGGAGTCCATTTCCCTTCCTTATACTCACTCCATCCTAGTTTGATTTCCCAGAAAGATAAACTTTGACTTTGTTCAATCGTATTTTCGGCATTATTGCTTAGCTGAACTTTTTGTTGCAAAGGACTATCCCAATTTTTTCGCATGAATTGAGGAAAGAAAATAAATAACCTATTATTCCATATAACTGGTGTAATAAAGACTCCATTTTCTATAAGCCTTCCTTGTCTGTCTTCAATATCAATGCTAGGAATATCAACTTCAATTTTTTCCCAAGGATACCAATACTCATTATCAAATTCATAATAGCGGTAATAAAAGAAGTAAGGGGCATTACGTGTTCTACCTATAACATGGAGTTTTTGTGCATTACCTTTGCCTTCTATGAATTGCCCTACTACTTGAAGGTCTGCAACTTCATCAACTTGAACGATATATTTAGTCAAAGCACTTTTGACGGTATCCTGACTCACATCATTTTGGAGTAATTCAGATTCTAGTTCCTCAAAAAATGGACTTTTAACATCCCTTAGTTCTGGTCGTATCCAGTTTTCGGGATAAAGAAATACCTTGCGGTTGGCTTCCCAAACGCGATAACGGGACATCCATTCCCAACGCTGACGATCAAGAATTTCTGAACCAACCCCATGTTTTGCTTCTAATCCCAAGAAGCATCGCTGTACATAAAGCTGTACCGATGAGATCGCCTGTTTTATTCGTGAGGTTTCCATACAGGCATCCATTTGGACATCAATCAAAAAGAATTCAAATAAACTGTCTGCATCCCTTACACCCCAATCCAAAAGCACTGGCTGGGCTAATAGGTAGGCGATAAGAGCTTGTTTTTGATTTTCGCGCAATTGATCGTGTATGGGCTTAATGACTTCTTCATATTCTGTTTGGGTGCATCGTGCGCGAGTCGCTTCTCGAATGCTGCCTGCAATTTTACGGTTTGAGCCAAATTTAGAAGTAGGTTTACCCCATTGAAATAAAAGATCGAGATCGACACCAATCTTATGATAAATTTCTAAAGTAGCTTGCAGTTTTAGTAGATTTGTCTCGTCTCGAAAATGCTGAGGATGGCACAAGTTGAAATGCTTAGGTTTAATTAACTTTTCTACATGGCTGAATTCCCAGCCTGTTAAAGTACTGATTTGGACAGCTATTGATGCTTCTGTAACTGAATCCTCTTTTTGATGTGTCCAGCGAATAAATTCGAGCAAACTTAATTCTTTTGTGTTTAAGCTTTTGTGCAGCCGATAAAAAGCTTCTAGTCGCAACCACTGCGGGAAGCTTAATGTATTAAAATCTAATCCTGCAAAATTGTTACTAAATTCCAGCAAAAATTCTAGTTCTTCCAAAGTCATGTCAAAACCGCTTAAGAGCATGGCTGCTTTGTGCAGTTTTATATATGCTTTGTTGAAGGCTTCTGTTCTTAATGCTGGAAAAAGAACCTTATCTGAGATGTTGGTCTGTGGTTGGTCATTGAATTTCATCAATAAACCAATAATCTTTTCGGTTTCATCTTCGTCATAGCCTTGCAAAACAAAAGGATAGGCAATACCTGCTTTGAGAAATATTTCTCGGCTGCGGTAATAATTTATTTGTTCGTCATCAGTTCGTTCAGGTTCAGACCAAAGGGGTTGATTTCTGAAGGTTAGTGTTGCTTGTCCTTCTGCTTCTAATAAAAACCTATATTTTCCTTCTTTTTCTGGGACAAAATATCCTTGCCAAACTAATGTTTCTTCTTCTTCTAAAGAATCCTTTTGCTCTTTGAGACGAATGATTTCTTGGTATAAGACCTCATCATTTTCCGTTTTGATGACTTTCATCACCAACTTTTCTGTTAAGTCTTGATCTAGCCCTAAAGCGGAAGTCAATATTTGAGTTACCTGACGCTGGCGCAGTTGTTCTCTTAAATAAGGTAAGAAAGCACGCATCAGAAAAGCACGCTTTTCTATTGAGCTATCTTCTTGATTTTCGCTAGCAATAGTATCTTCTGCTAACAGAACTGCTTGGGCATTTTCTGCATCTTCAAGAAAAATAGATGAAAAAGTATCTTCAAAAAAGAGTATTGGCTGTGCCAGAATTTTATTTATTACGATGAGGAATTTTTCTCGGTCATCATCGTTTTCAATATTATCTGCTAAGGAAATAAGTCGTTCGCGATCACTTTCACTGAGGATTCCCGTAACTTGCAGTCCTTTAGTATCCCTAAATTGTACCCTTGCTAAAAAGGTTTGGAATTCTCCACCGGGTTCTTCTTCTTCTTTTTTCCTTTCTGCTTGTAAAAAAGCAATAATGTTATCGCCATCGCTGGCATTTAGCTTGGTACTATATTTCCTGCGGGTATTGTCTTCATATACAGTTGTTCCTTGAAGAAGACCAATAATTCGCTCTACAACACTTCCTTCATCAAAGAGCAAACTCAACTTGTTTCTTAACAATTCTTCAGTTACTTCCTCATCATCATTAATATCGGGATGATCTATTTCAATTTGCAAGAGCGTATGACGCAAATTTATTGCCAATTGGAATAGCTCACCAATGTCAGGACGAAGGGGTCTATTTAAATCGTCTTCATTTCTAATAATGTAATTTAGTTCCCTAACATCAAAACCAGAATTTTCTATACGGAAAAATAACTGGTAAAAATTAAGGGTTTTAGCTGGTTGACTAAAGGGATGAGCCTGATTCTTAATTAGCTCTAATAATGATGGTAATTGCTCTACTCGTATACCTAATGATTTGGCAAGCAGTATATGCCTATACAGGTGAGAAACATTTTCTAGAGTCAATTCATCTGCGATTCCAGCATAAGCCATGATTTTTTCTAGCATGGCACTACTTGCTTTCAATGCTGACATCAGTATAGGTAGATGATTGCTGAAAGTTTCTTCTTGAGTTAGATAAGTACCGAATTTTTCTTCCTGAAAGACCGGATCTACTGCTATTAAGTTGTATTTGAGGAATAATTGTTCGTAAAGAGAATTTTCTCCTTCTGTTCCAATAGATATCCAATAGGTCAGGAGTTTAGCAAGTTCGATCCCTGTGATTTCTTGTAATTTTTTGACTGCAACTAATTGCTCAATCAAATAAGGTGTGATGTCTTGTAATACTTTAGAAATAGGTTCTGGTTTGCAATTAACGTCTGGTATCTTAGCTGTAAAGTCATCTGCAATAGTACCAGGGAATAAGCCATTATCATCATCGATTCCTGGGGGATTAGGTGGGAAATCCTTTATAAGAGTATTTTGGGAACGAGTAATATCTTCATCAATTCTGAGGGGATTTAATTTTAATTGTTTTTTATTAGATGTAATAAATTTTAGGTTTTCTTCTCCTTCATCTTCTTCATCTTCTGGAAGCAATTTCGGAGAGAAACTAACAAAATCATCACTAGCTGTAAAATTAGATATTCCTTTAGGTGGATTCTTAACTGTTTCACCAACCCCAGTTATAGCTTGATCTACTTCTGCTATTGTCCAATCTAGTTTGCACCATAGCCGAATAAAACGGTGCATTCTATCGTATTCAGATGTTACTAAATCTGTCCCATCTAGATGCTTTAGTTGAGTTTTTGAAATATCACAATTTTCTTGATCACCCGTACAGACAATAAGTGGTTCATCAATAAGTATCAAGAAATTTCGTACTTTCCCTTTTTCCCCATTTTCTCCCTCGAAAGTACCTTGTACAGTTACTGTTTCCCAATCTGTACCGACAAAATCTCCTGATAAAATTCTTCCTAAAAGCTCCTCACCAAATTTTGAAAAATCTGGATCGGCTTCAATTAATTTTAATGCATCTAATATTATTTTACCTGAACTGGTTTCTAAGTATCCAACCCATACTTCTGGATAAATATTATATATTTGACAATCAGACTTGATAATTAGTACTATAGACTCTTCTATATGTAGATTTGACAATTGATTTGGATTGGAATTGTGATAGCGTATTGTTAGATTAATTTTCCCTTCAATACACTGACAAGAGACATCACTACTATTTTCTTCTAGGACAATCAGCTTCCCAATTTTGGCAAAGTATTTATAAACCCAACATTCTACATAAGCTTTATCAAATCGATTAGTGGAATCAGATACTAAATCTGCTTGCAAAAGTTTAACTAATTGTTGGTATTTTGCCTTTAAATCAGTTTGTTCGTTGTCAACCAAAGTTTGCAGATAACGATAGCTATATCTAATGCTATTCATATATGCCAGTGCTTTACCTGACAAATAATTAAGATTAATGTAACGGGTTTTTAATAGTTCAATCAGATCAATATACCGCATATTAACCCGACGCAGAAAACCAAGAATACCGGTATCTTGAGCAGGCTTAACCCACTTTAGTTCTTCTAGCATCTGATTCTCACTATTGATGCCATAGTAGTCCCAGGTGTCTTTTAAGCCAATTTTTTGCTCGTATTGCGATCGCGTTAAACTTGTTTCTTCCTTAAGTTCATACCATTCCTTGGTGTGAAAACCTTCTTTGGTAAGGATGACATATTCTTCCTCTACAAGATGGAGAAATTCGGCGGCGATCGCTCGATCTACGGACTGAATTTTTAACTCTTTCATCCGAGTTAAACGTTCGATTTCCGTATCACTGGCATTTTCTTCTGGCTTGTAATCAATATCCGCTCTAAATGTTTCAAAAAGCTCAACACGGCTTGTTCCCAAGAAGTTTAGGTATTGGCGGGTAGCGTCAATGGGTTGATGATAGGGAAGTTTACAAACTGGATAAACAGTATTCTTGAGAATTTTATACGCTTTATAATTCGTGTGTTGGGGTTCGGCTAATAACTCCCCACTGCTTTCATCAACAACATTATGAACTGCAATTTTTGCTTGTTTGGGTTTGTGGTTATCATCTTCATAATCTTCTAAGTTCACCACAAAACTTTCCATGACTTCATTCACTAAATCAATATAGGGAATGAGTGTATTAGTATTCTCACAAGTAAGTTGTAGTTTGCATAAATCGGGACGACGGCGGAAGAATTTTTGTAGTGGCGTTTTCTTAATTCCTTCTTCTCCAGCTTTATTATTTTCAGAATCTAGGTTATTGTTGCGTAGATATTGAAACAATTCAACTAAATAAGCGGCTGGACTATAAACTGAATTACAATGTTTACATTCGCATAAATCAACGCTACCAAAAAGTGTTTCAAAATTGATGGGAATATTTTTCTCACCAGCTATTTGATCGATAAGAGATTGACGGAAATTTACAGATTGTCCCCCATCTATCATATTGACTGATACACCTGTCACTGCTTGACGCAAAGCAACATAAGCATGTTCGTTTCTTACTGATATATCTTGAGCTTTGGCGTGAATGCTTTTGGCGACATCTACTCCACCTAAGCGATCGCTATATAAAGCTACAAAACGTTCTAAGGGAACTTCGTTAATCGCATAAGCTGAATCTAAGCCCACTTTCATTAATTTGGGTAAAGCTTCAGCTTTAGGACTTATGGCTGAAAGTCGCTGCATACTTTTGAGGCGATTAACGACTTTTACCCTATCTTCTGGTGCTATTTCGTTGAGTACTTCTGGTTGTTTGAGGACATTCAATACAGAGGTCTTTTGGAAATCCAGATCGGGGTTGGCTTCAAAGAATTTCAATAAGCCTTGACAAACATTTTCTTCTTCTTCCAATTCGCGATCGCGAACCATGCGGTGAATAACCGCAGTTGGTGCTTTGCGGAACAACCTATCCTGTAACCTGGTTGCGATTGTTTCCTTTTCCTCCTCGTTGCTGGTACTTTTGATTAATTCTTTGAGGTCTTCTTTTTTAGTATTCAGAGCAATTTCACGCAAGCTATGAGTGCGATTATTATCAACGAATGCTGTGACTAAATCTTCTCGATCTTCCATGACTTCGGCTAAGTCATCATTAAATGTCAGCCGTTGGATGCTTTCCTGGTCGAATTCTTCACTTTCTTCCAGACGAGCTTTAAGTTGCTTAAATTCTCCTTCCGTCTCGGTGAACATTTGTTCTATTTTTGCCTTGTGCTTTCCCTCAGCCATGCCTAAAGTCAAGTTTTTGAGGCGCATTTTCTTGCGAGATGAAAGCCGAGAGGGACTGCTTTGTTTGGGGGAAACAGTTTCTTGGAGGTCTTTGTTCTGAGGATTGGTAGGGCTATCAGTAGTTTGGTCTTGGGATTGTGTAGTTTTATTCTGATTTAATTTGAGTTCATCCCTTTCTCTTTCAATTCCCACTTCCATAACAAATGAAGAGGTAAAACCCTCAAGTCCATCTTCAGGAGGAACCTGCCGACCAGCACAGCGACAAACTGGTGTATACTCCACTACATCACCAGGATTGAAAGCAGGAAGAGAAGCTCGAAAGTATTGAACCCGGCGATCGCCTTTGTTGGGGACATATCGAGCCGTAATAACCTGAGTTTCGCCTTGATTGACTCGGTAACGAATTTCTATCCTGTTACTGGCATCTGCGGGGGAAACACCCACAGTCACAGAAATTTGCTTACCTGCTGAAACATTCTCCTGGGGTGCAGGGGCATCAGGAGTTCCGTACCACAAGGAAATGCCTTCATGCTCGCTCCGCATAGTTTGTCTGCTCCATAAAAATTACTCACAGTGCCCTAATATCAGGATCAATCTTTGTCCTTGGTTCTATTTAGCTACGAAGAGTAACACTGGATATTAACCCAATTGAATAGCCACAACCAAAGTCGAGATAGATCCATTTGATGTTCTTGGTTATCTTTTTTGTTTAGTTAGCCGGGAGACGGAGTTGAAGGAGTGCATTGTTCAGATTCTGTGAGAAATTCTAAACGGATCACTGAGGTTACATCATTGAGCAGCAAGCAAAAGCGTTTACAAAGACGGAAGCAATAATTTCCATCTTTGTCCTGATGGGTACATTCGGTAAATGTATCTTTGCTAACAACAAGATGCATTGTGTTGCCACCCCAAGATGCAAAAATGCCTGTTAACGGAGTCACCGTTCCAGTCCCAAAGTAAAGTGGATGTTTATCATAAGAGTACATTTCGTGCATATCAGGCATTTTGTCTGAAGAAGATTGGCTTGAACTATGCCCGTAAGGCATTTCTGTCAGTAAGTTGACAAAAGTGTCATAAGGACGAATCAGTGTATTGGCTAGAGGGCGAAAAAAATTAGTAAAGGGTACATAATGTAGGATTAGAAAAAAAGGCCCATAATGAGAGTGATCGAGTCCTTCACCACTCTGTAGTGCGCCATAGGCCTCGTGAATTTTAGCAGTGCCATTTTCTGCCCAATTTGGTTGATTTGGGTTAGAGTTAACACTGGGCACTTGAATAATTTGAATGTCAGGATTGGCACCTTCAGCTTCAGGAGCTTGTAATAGTCCTAAGCGAGCGCGTTGATTGTTTTTGCTATAAGATTTGGCAACAACTTTCCTATCCCGGAATAAGGGATCTTGCTCTCCACCTACTCCGTCAATTGCTGATTGCCCTTTAAAAATTACAGCATCACATCCACGCTCAAGAAGGTTAGCTGCACGGACTGCTAATGCTCTACCTTTACCAATTTTTCCTTCCAATGAAACCTGCTGAGGAGTTAAGGTAAATGAAACACATAGCTCAACCAAAGGGGTAGTTTCAAATTCTTCAATTGCTAACAATCGTTCTCGATCGACGGTTTTAACAAATATATTTTCGGAAGGTACGGTTAATGCATCTTCAGAATCTGGCATCATCAGGGGAAGAATTTTTGTGGCAATGCTAATACGTTTACATTCTTCATGAACTGAGTGATCTATGTCATCCCAAATTGTCTTATCCCAAGGAAGTTGATTACAGTTTCTTTGGTTAATATCCATTTATAATTCTCCTTTTTTTAGTTTTTTAGTTTTGAGGATGTTGGGTTTCGTTGCCTTAACCCAACCTACAAGATCGAGCGAGCGCACTGCCCAAGAGTACGGTATCAGAAGGAACAGTCTTCGCTCCAGGGGCAGGGTAAAGGGGTAAGTATTTGGCTGCGACTTTTGTGCGCTTACATTCATCGTGAACAGCCATATCGATTTGTTTCCAATGTTCTTCAGTCCAAGGGAGTTGGTTTTTGTTTCTAGTTTCCATATCCATTGTTGGTTGAGTCTCCTTTTTGAGTGGGTTTTATGTTAAGAAAAATTTGGTTTATTCGACTTCATTTTTTGTATCTTGTGCCATATTTGAATCGCGATTATTATAGATAGCTATCCTGATTGATCAGCAATGTTGCTTTTCCAGTGGCGTAGATTTTTGTTTTTAGTTTCTGTATTTATCATTGGGTGAGTTTCCTTTTTTTGAGTTTTTTGAATATAATTTTGAGAAAAGATGTTGGGTTTTGTTGCCTCAACCAAACCAACGAGAGTGGGCGATCACACTCAAACAATAAGCTCATTCCTAACATCGAAATATCCCTTAGGTAAACGAGGACCAGCAAACTCATCAGGAACAAACTCATCAGGCAAAGGTGGTCCGACAAATTCATCTACTGGATTAGTTTCTATTTCTGGTTTAGCTTCAGCTTTCTCTTTTGCTTTCTTGAAAAGATCTGGGTCAAACATTGGTTTTGCCTCAAGTGGCTGTTCTTGATTCTCTTCAACTATTACTTTTCCAACGGAATAACCAATTCCAACGATATCAATTATGCCTCCGATAGGATCGGGAGCAGCACCTCCAATATCTAAAATTCCTTCTATATAGTTACCTTTCTCAAGATTTTCTAAGCCTTGTGCTATTCCAACAGCATTTCCAACGCCTGGAGCCAATTTTGCAACTCCTTTGCCAATAACTTTTCCCAATTTGGAAGCTCCCTCAGCACCAACAGTCAATGCTTTTTTACCGGAATCTGGCTTTGCAGGTACTGTCGCAATCCTCTTAGGCTTACTTTCGTTATCTGCAACTTCAACTAAATGTGTTCCTTGTTTACCTTCCAATTCGCCCTCAAAAATATCAAGAGGTGCTCTAGATTTCCCTTTGTAATCAGTTTGACCTTCAACTTTCCCTCGTACATCAGGATCAGTAGTCAATCCATTTTGTTGAGAAGATGAGGTATTAGGACTTCCTTTTTTTTGAGAAGATGAGGTATTGGGACTTCCTTCTTTCTTTTCCTTTAACTCGGATTGCACTCGTTTGGTATCTTTATCCCCTTCAGGTTCTGTAAAAACATCGTAATATCCATGTTGAGGAGTCTGGGATCCATGTCCTGGGTCGTTATAGTCAATGAGGCTCTCACCTACTTTTTCAACTACTTTCTTTACAATTCGTTTAAATTTTCCATCCCTTTTTGATTCTGGTGCCTTGCCAGACAGATCAACTAAAATCACTGGATTATTTCGCACATATTGATAAAGGTTTTTATCATCATTAATTCCTATTGGATCCGTTGCTGTCCATCTCCCTAACCACGGCGCATAATACCTCGCCCCGTGATACGCCAATCCCGTTTCCTCATCCCGCTCTTTCCCCGTATAGCGATATTGCCTCAAATTCACCTCAGCCAAACTGCGCCCTGCCTGATAAGCCGTTGTGCCATAAGGATGATATTCTTCATAGGAAATTACCCCACCACCGCTATCCAGTTCCACACTAGCTGATCCCAAATGATTACTAAGTTGATAGCGAATTATAGGCACGTCTAAATTAGTCGGAGATGCAACCCCATTGCTCACCTCAGCCGTTTTCGTTTCCACCAAGGCAATGCGTTGCTGGTCATCCATAATATGTAGAGTTCCCCTCTCCAGCGTTACCGTTTCCCCATCACCGCCATACTCCCGATAAATCTCAAACCCACCCAGATAAATTCGCTCATTCTTCCGAGTAGAAGTTCCTCCAGTTGCTTGCCGTTCCGTTACCTTCCGCACCCGTTGACCACTGCCGTCATAAACGTAATAGGTAGTTTCCGGTGTTCCATTGTTAACCACTTGGCGACTGGTTGCTTTTAACCTATCTTGATAATCCCACTGCATCAACGGCAAATGGGGCATTGTTGTCATATTGCCGTGAGTATCGTAGGTATAGTTTGCAAACTGGTCGCCATCATCCGGTCTGCTAGTCGCCAACAAGCGATTACTGTCTTCAGCATATTGGTAGCGACGATTCCAACGTTCAAAAGCTCCACCCGTATGTCTCATGGACAAGATATTACCTACACTATCGTAGGTATATTCCTCTACATATTGCTGTAGAGCCTCCGGACTATTGGGAAAGGGAATACTGAGAATGGGGTTAAACTCCCTTGCATCTCGCTGCAAGTTATTTTGAACGGCGTGTTCCCGTCCTTGCGCCCGAATTAGGCGATAGAGTGCATCATAGGTGTAGTTGTTGTGAGGCAATATCTGAGTATTATCAAAGTAAACTTCCTGTTGAGCATTATCCCGAATCTCGGTAATGTTTCCCACTGGATCGTATGTGTACTGCAAATCTTGTAAACGAGCGTTATCTGAGGTACGAGTCGTCAGCATCCGCACCAGTCGAAAAGTTTCTGGGTCATAGGTATAAGCTGTCTGTACCCCGTTACCGTATTCAATTAACGTTCGCTGACCCTTTGCGT
Organism: Calothrix rhizosoleniae SC01; assembly: GCF_900185595.1. Lineage (GTDB taxonomy): Bacteria > Cyanobacteriota > Cyanobacteriia > Cyanobacteriales > Nostocaceae > Calothrix_A > Calothrix_A rhizosoleniae. Next base: position 43,984 of record NZ_FYBH01000240.1, on the reverse strand, counting down.
CATAGCCGATATTCTGCACGAAGACTGTTTCTGTGGCTGTTCTCCGTAATACCACATACATTTGCTCCAGTAGATTGGCTTCATTGTATACTGGACGAGTTACACTCTGGTCTGGGCTGATTAACAAAGTTGGACGGTTCAGGGCATCGTATTCGGTAAAAACAGTAAACTCCTGAGATTGCAGATTATTCGTCGGGGAGTTCCCTGACCAATCGATCGCCTGTGCTTTGTAGTCACTGACCAGTTGGCGGGTAACTTCCAGCAAATTACCTTTAAAGTCGAATCGCTGATTTGTCACCAACCCACCAGAATCGTAGTGCTGATAAACCTGTCCCCGCAAGTTACGATTGAGATCCTCCGGTTGTCCTTCCCCATAAATCAACCGTTCAATTACTAAGAGAGAACCTTCATCAATTTGTAACTGTTGTTCTAGGGGACGACGCAAGGCATCATAAATTGTATGAAAACGGCGACTTTCCAGCACCGAAGAATCTGTTTCTGTTACCCGTTCGTTCTCATCCCAGGCATAAAATGGTTGTCCCGTTGCATCCATCAGCATCCAGCGATCGCCCCCATCCATGCTGTGCTCAAAGAGTAGATTCCCGGCAATGTCATAACAGGTTACAAAACCCGTTTCTGCCCCCGGAGAATTAATATACTCCATCACTCGATTTCCCCGCGCATCTCTTATCCACAGGGGCTTTCCTTCAATATCCAGCTTGGTAAAGGTGACATATTTTTCCTCAAAATCAACATCTTCGCGCCGCCATTTGTTGTGAGCGATCGCCACCACTTCCCGCCCCAAACTGTCCAAATGCGTCACTGCTGGAGTATTGGCATGAACTTCAGCCAGACGAGCTGCCCTTCGTTGTTCTGGCTCACCACTGATATAGCGTTCGTACCAGGCATTGTTTGGTTCTAGTGCAGTATCATTTCCATCGTAGGCTGCCATAAACCAAGGAGAAAACTCAACCCGACTGTAAGTTCCATTCGGCATTTCTGTTCGTATCTGCCGCCCCACCGCATCGTAATAAAGGATCGGGGTAACTCCGACTTCCTGGGGTTCTTCAAATCGATGATCCGGTTCTCCCAATTCGTTTTGGCTAAAGTAGGGTTCGTACTGTTTGACGAGGTTGCCCTTGTTGTTAAGAATGGTTTTTCCCGTCGCTATCCAGCGTAAGGAACCATCGGGTGTTTCGGGTTCGGCTTGAACTTTTTTGACCAATACAGTCCCCATCCCGTCTGAATATTCAAACGCCACCTGAAGCGGACTGTCCTCGTCTCCATGTCGTTCGCGCAGGATACTACAGGCACAAGCGGGATATTCACCCCAGGTTGTTGTGCCATCATCATTTTGTTGTTCGCCAAAGTAATAAACATATCGAGCCGTGGCATTTTCCAACCAAATCCGGGCTTGGTTTTCGTCGTAAGCATTCTCCACAAAAAAGGCATTGAGTTGTGCCGAGGTAGGATTAGCCAGTTCATCATCAAAGGAATTTAGACTGTCCCCTTGATTTCCCTTACCCATGACTGCCATTGCCGTTGGCAAACCGAGAACATCAAAGTAAACCCGTGAAAAATTCCCATTAATATCCCGCATTTCAGATGGGGTCAGCACTCGAAAGTCAAACTGAGTCACCTGGGTAGTATTGCCAATGGGGTCAGTGCTGGATTCGATGTAGAGATCCCGTGAGTCGTAGACCAATGTTGTCGTTTGCCCAAAAGGATTGGTGTAGCGTTCCGGCAAGTAGAAATGTTCTGCTGCATCAGGTGCGAAACCAGCAATACCAGAACGAATCCAATACTGACCAGTAGTATCCATATCTGCAAAGCGTTCTGCTAGGGTAATACCACTGAGATAGCCACTTAAGTCAGGGTTATCCAAATTACCACGTACCTCTGCTGTCAGGTGTTCTGACTTAAAAACTGCATTGAGTAAATCATTGGTAAGTGCCAGCTTGTAAGTTTCGTAGGGTAAACCTAGATAGTTCAGTTCTCCCCAAGGCAGGGGTGTTTCTAGATCCTCACTAAAGTATAATATTCGCACCCACTCTACTCGTCGTTTCTGACAAATCATGCGATCGGGAAATTCATGATAAGCAATTTCTTCAACAATGTCATCGTTCGCTATGTCAGCTTGTTGAAGTTCTGACAAAGTATAGTAAAAGCCTTCTTCGGGAAAAATTCCGGTAAGTTCGTAGGTTTTAACCTCACAAGGCAAAGGCAAACGGTACTGGTCATCGGCGATTATCGCATCTTCGGTAAAGCGATTTTCGGTGTAGACTAAATGGCGTTCTTGCTGTACCTGATTAATGAGTGCTTCTGCTGACTCTAGAAGCATTTCGCCCTCCTGCTGTCCGATGCGAGGATAGGTGATTGCGACCGATTCCAGCACATTACCGTATTCATCGATTTGTAAGTTCAGGGTGTGAGAAATGCGGGGGTCGGGTTCGAGTATATCTGTTGTCAAATCCAGTTCATAGTGATAGGTAATCGCCTCACTTTCAGTTACTAGAAAAACGGGATGACGATTCTCCCCATGAGCTTGAAGTCGCTGAATATGACAGTTATGAAATGCCGTTGAAAATAGCTTTACTTTTCGTTCTTCACCTTGTTCGATAGCATCCACATCTAATTCATACACTTCCTGACGCAACATCATTCCCTTGCAAGCTCTTAATGCTTCTCGCCATTCTTCGGCACTGAGGTTTTCGCCAATTAGATCGGGCTCAGGCAGAATATTCTCTTGAAAATCTCCCAAGATATTCGTTTCATTGGGATTGAGTTCCTCAAACCAGTGGGGGAAATATTCATCAGCAAACTGGGAAAGGATATGCTCCCGATCTAAAAATGCTCCTGTATGAAACCAGGTAATTGTTTGAACTGGAGGTTGGTAAAGTGTCTGGTTATCGCTGATATAGGGACTGGTAATATTTCCGGCTGTAAATGTTCCAAAATCTTCTACATCGATTTGTTCGACTCGTCCAAATCCTCGGAATTCTCGTTCTATGCCGTCAAAGTAGCCGTGATGATAGCTATAGGTAGACATAAAACGAGTCTGTCGCCACTTATCAAAAACAGTGACTTTTTCTACGACATGAACAGGAAACGGTAACTTGGTAATCCAGGGCTTTCCGGCTAATCTGTCTTGCAAATAAAACTTTGTAGAAGGCGCATAATGAACAATAGTCTCTGCACCTAGATTGTTTACTGTTTTGGTTAATAAATGAGGCTTTTGCCCACCCATCAAATCGATATATCGTATTGTCTGGGAAGTATTACCTGGTAAAGGTGAAGACCATAACAAACAAGCAGTCCCATTACCCAACAAATCAACGGCAGTTACCGATGCCACACTATCGATCGCCGGAAAATTCCGCAATACCTGCTTTGCTGACCAACTGTTCCCCGACTGATTGAAGTAAACCTGAACTCCTTCACTACTTAAGTAGAGAATGTCCGTAGTACCAGAACCATCAATATCTGCCAAAACAATCCGGCGTTGATTAAAGATATCCGGCGCATCAAACAAGGGTGAATTATCCATCGTTACCTTCGCCCCAAATCTTCCATAACCAAGGTTAGACCAGTAACAAACCTCACCATTGCGAATTCTGACTATATCTGTCAATCCATCCCCGGATATATCTGCTAAATAAATTGACTGGGTACTGTCAGCAAATACAATACGCGGTCCCTTTTCCTCATCCCATGGTTGATGTATACGTTGTGCTGCCCCAAACCCATCTTCTGCTAGAGACGGATGCCAAACAAAGCAATCATCTTCCGTAATCAAAATATCGTTGTGTCCATCCCCATCTAAGTCAATAAACTTCAAATTTGGGTTATCCCAATCCAGTTTGGGCAAAGACTTAAAGGGAACAAATGATTCCCAACCTTGATTGTGATTACGTTCATAGAAACCAGGAGATGGGCTGCGTAAACTGACTAAATCAATTTGACCATCCCCTGCAAGGTCGAGAAACTGTGTGCCATTAGAAAGATTACTTGCAGGTTTACTACCTACTAACTCAACTGGTGCAAAACATGCCTCAATATGCTCTGAATCATCAATTTGAGTTATGTTAACCGGGCTGAGATTGCGTTTGTAAAACCACCCATTACCTTGCTCACTCAAAATTCCTGACAATCCTTCCCCATCCAAATCAACCCACTGATATTGTGTACCATCCATCCCTTGGGGCAAATTTTCCAAACTCCTGGGGTCAACTTCACGAACCATCTCATCAATCTGGGGTTCACTGTAAATAAATTCCAATGGTGGTAGAGATTTTTGGATGTATCCCTCCTGGGAATTCCGTTTATAACCCGTCTGAGTGACTGAAATTAGTTTGGAATAAATTGGATTTCGCGCATCTGTGGGATTTTCTTCATAGGAGTAGTGAAAATCCGTTGAACGTACCAAACAATTTTGCTCAATTTCTGCTTCATCCGGAAAGTGGTGAAACATCAACACCCTCTGACACAGTCGATAGGTGCGGACTTCAAAACCTGCTCTGTAAGAAGAAAATGGGTCATTGCGAACCGACCACTCCCCCGAATCATCTGGTTTGGGGTTAGTTAAATCATGTTCCCCGTAGTCAAATACCACTTCAAACATCCAATCTGCTGCCGTGAGGTCAGGCTGTACCAACCGAGAAACCCGATTTCCGTATTTGATTCGTTTTAAATAACGATTACTAGAACGAATTTCTGGGGTACGATTACGCTCATGTATCTGCGTTGTATCAACACCTTGCGAATTTTCTGCTTTATACTCATAGAGGATAGCATTACCTTTATCATCGTAGCTTTCACAAATCAACCAGCTAAAAATATGTGTTGGTTCATTAGGTTCGGTAATGCGGCTTTCGGCAGTTTTACCATATAGCGTCGTAATATTGTCCTTAGAAATAGAACGCCAGTGTGTTTCCCCCGAATTCAAATTTGTCCAACATTCAATCCGAGCAAATAATCCCTCAATTCTGGGACGATACTTGCGAATCCGATAACCATCCGGCAGGGTTTCATCCACAGTCCCATCAGTTTTCAGTACAGGCACCAAATCTTCTGCACCAGAAAGAATAAAGATATCCGATTCTTCTGAATCCCAGTAGCGAGGTAAACCTTTATCCGTCTTGCGCGTAATAGAAGGGAATGACAAGTTCCAACCCAAACCAAATATGCCATTTCCAGCACCCGAGTCATAGGCAACGGAAAGCTGTGGAGCAAATCCAGAACGACCAGGAGTTACAGCAATTGGTACTGACATCGAACCAGTTCCCGTCACAGGATTGGCAGTAAATTTCTCGCCCATGCCTTTAATAGCCCCACCTCCTTTGGGAAGCGATACGGTTGGAGGTGGAGAAGTATAGCCTTTATCGGCGGCGGAGCCGTCTTGGCTGTCAACCTGGTTATTTGGAGGATTGAATATCATACCCATTCTCTTCAGGTTCAGAGTGGACGTTCACTTCAGCTATGCGATGTGACTTTGTGAACATTGATATTTGACAAGCACTTTCTCATGCTATAAGTGCAAGGATTGCACGTTCACTAAATGTGTAGCCGATGTTACAAATATTTGGTTTTCTTAAAATTAGTGAAAGCAAGAAGTAAACACCGAAATGACATATGTCTATATTTGTCTAGTTATAGGTATTTTTGGGTAAGTTTTATGTAACGGGATATAAGCCAGCTACAATAGTACTTTGAAGACAGTATTTCCATTTTTGATTTTATGACTTCTGCTGCTCCAGTGAAAACAGAGTATGAAGCTATTATTGGCTTAGAAACCCATTGTCAGCTCAGTACTAATACAAAAATATTCTCCGATAGTTCTACCGCCTTTGGTTCTGCACCCAATACTAATATTGATCCGGTGTGTATGGGTTTACCTGGAGTCTTACCCGTACTGAATGAAAAAGTCCTCGAATATGCAGTTAAAGCAGGTTTAGCCCTCAATTGTCAAATTGCTAGCTATAGCAAATTTGACCGCAAACAATATTTTTATCCAGACTTACCCAAAAATTATCAAATCTCTCAATACGATTTACCCATTGCTCAACATGGCTGGTTGGAAATCGAATTAGTAGATAAAGCCGGTAATCCGACTCGCAAAAAGATAGGCATTACCCGCTTACATATGGAAGAAGATGCCGGTAAATTAGTTCATGCTGGTAGTGAGCGCCTTTCTGGTTCAGCTTACTCCTTAGTTGATTATAATCGTGCGGGTGTACCTTTAGTCGAAATTGTCTCTGAACCTGATTTACGCTCTGGACAGGAAGCTGCTGAATATGCCCAAGAATTACGTCGCATTGTTCGTTACCTTGGTGTCAGTGATGGCAATATGCAAGAAGGTTCCCTACGTTGTGATGTAAATATTTCTGTGCGTCCTGTGGGACAAAAGAAATTTGGTGTCAAGGTAGAAATCAAAAACATGAACTCCTTTAGCGCCATCCAAAAAGCGATTGATTATGAAATTGAACGCCAAATTGCAGCCATAGAAGCTGGTGAAAAGATTTTCCAAGAAACTCGTTTATGGGAAGAAGGTTCCCAACGCACAATTAGTATGCGTAGTAAGGAAGGTTCTAGCGATTATCGCTACTTCCCAGAACCTGATTTAGCACCCATTGAAGTGTCTTCACAACAGCTAAATACATGGGGTGAACAATTACCAGAATTACCAGCACAGAAACGTCATCGTTATGAAAGTGAGTTGGGACTTTCTGCATATGATACTCGGGTGTTAACAGAAGATATTCCCACTGCTGAATACTTTGAAGCTACCATTGCAGCTGGTGCTAATGCCAAACAAGCCGCTAATTGGATTACCCAAGATATCGCTGCATACTTGAATAAACAAAAGCTGACTATTGCTGAATTGGCTTTGACACCAAAAAATCTCGCTAAAACTATCTCTTTGATTGAAAAGGGAACCATTAGTAATAAAAAAGCTAAAGATAAACTCCCAGAACTATTTGCTGGTAAATCTGCAGAAGAGGCTTTTAAAGGTGCAGAGCAAATTTCTGATCCTAGTGTCCTAGAGCCAATTATCGAAAAGGTAATTGCAGAAAATCCTCAAGAATTAGAAAAATATCGTGCAGGAAAAACTAAACTTCTGGGATTCTTTGTTGGTAAGGTACTGAAGGAAACTGGTGGACGTGCCGATCCTAAGCTAACTAACCAATTAGTAACCCAAAAGTTGAATGGCTAATCATACATCAGGAATGGGAATAAAATAAAGTACAAATCTGATTTTAGGTTAATAAATCCAAGTTCCTGACTATTAGCTATATTGGCATTGCTGAATCAAGATATGAATTTGTCTCACTTCGAGGCGCACAGAAGAATTTAAGATACCTGATTTTTCGAGTTCATATTTCCAATTCAGCAATACCGCCATATCCATGTATAGCATTAATCAATTCTGCGGGTTGAAGTTAGGTGGTTTTAAAAGTGGCAATTTCTGTGTTGGGTTATCCCGTACCCGTGATCAAACTTAATTTCGTATTATTTTAATAATATATAAGACTTTTTTAACAAGCCTTAAATAATTAAATAAATACATAATAAAATAAATTATGAATCCTGTATATTGTTCTAAGGGACACGAAAATCCTCAAGGTAGCCGCTTTTGCCTACACTGTGGAGAAAATTTAGATGTAGAAAATAATCCCCATATATCTATGGTTAAGGGCATCCAACCAGGACAAATATTAAGTAATCGTTATGCAATTGTACGTCAACTCGGTCAAGGAGGGTTTGGACGGACTTATTTAGCTGAAGATATCAATCGTTTCCGGGAACTTTGTGTTTTAAAAGAGTTTTCTCCCCAGGTACAAACCCCCTATGTATTACAAAAAGCAGAGGAATTGTTTCAACGGGAAGCTACGGTTCTTTACAAATTGCAACATCCACAAATTCCCCGCTTCCGAGAACTATTTCGTACGAATTTGGCGGGTAAGGAATATTTATTTCTCGTCCAAGACTATGTCGAAGGAAAAAACTATAGCACTTTGCTAGATAACCGCCTAGCACAAGGATTAAAATTTACCGAATCAGAAGTGCGGCAGCTATTACAACAAATTCTCCCAGTGTTAGAATATATCCATTCTTTGGGAGTAATTCATCGGGATATTTCCCCAGATAACTTAATTCTTCGCCACATCGACCAACTACCAATTTTGATTGACTTTGGTGGTGTAAAACAAGTAGCAGCAGCTGTTGCTTCTCAATATTACCAACCAGAGGCTGCTTTCCCTACCCCACAAGCAACTTTGTTAGGAAAAATTGGATATGCTCCCCCCGAACAAATGCAGACTGGTTTGGTTGAGCCTTACAGTGATTTATATTCCCTAGCAGCTACTGTGTTGGTGTTACTTACCGGGAAACAGCCGTCAGAACTAATTGATAAACACACTCTGACTTGGAAATGGCGGGAAGAAGTTAGTTTGAGTAACAATTTGAGCATTATCTTAGATAAAATGCTTTCCCCCACTCCCAACATTCGCTATCATTCCGCCAGGGAAATTTTAAATGCACTTGCTCCTGTAACAGTCAACAATCCGCCTCAATCTCAACCTATACCCCCAGAAAAGCCAAAAACCGAGGCTACTTTTGCAATTTCTCCTGATTCTGCCAATCCTGCTGCTCCCTTTGCCAATTCCCATCAAAATTGGTGGACACCAGGAAAAATTGCCTTGTTAGCGTTTTCCGTAGTTAGTGCTTCAGGTATTGGGGTGTGGGGTGTAAATAATTTAATTAATCCTTCTACACCTGATCCTACACCAACGCTTACATCTAGTCCTGAAAATAATCAACCTAACGATCCTCTGGCAAAATATTCACCAGAGGAACGAGCACGGAAACAGAAATTACGCGATCGCCAACAACAATTAGGTATTAATAATAACTTCTACATTAACTTAGTTAATCAAAGATTTTGGGACAAAAATCCTAGCTTACGGGGAAAAACTCTCAGTGATGAACCCGACGATAAGTCCTTAAGAACACAATGGGATGCAACGGCCGCAGAATTACTAGATAAAATGGCTAGACTCAGTTCTGATGCCAGAAGACGACTGGGAACCTATAGTAAATCAGACCGCGATCGCTGGAAGGTAAGGGTCAATAATCTCAATGTATCTAGCCGTGCTTTGTATGACTTGGGAGATGCCCCATTCTTTCAGCAATTTCCGCAACAAAGAGGTAAAAATTTTACGAATGAGCCCATTGGACAAATATGGCATGGTTTTGTTGCAGATAAACTGAATGCGATCATTGCCAGAACAGCCTTAAAAAAAATAGTTTTTGCTCCCGGTGCTACAGGAAAAAAAATTAGCGGTTCCCTCAAACCTGCTGAAGGGAAAGTTTTCATTGCCGAACTGGCTCGGAATCAATTAATGGAAGTAAATCTGGATGCCAATCCCAATATTTTATTATCCATATATTCACCTACCGGTAAATTCACATTTTTAACAGATTCTAAAAAGCGTTCTTGGTCAGGGAAATTACCAGAAAGTGGATATTATGAATTTGCGATCGTCTCTAGAGATTCTAGATCCCGCTCCTATGAATTTACTCTCCAAGCAGAAAGTCTTACCCCAAAAGTAACACCAACCCCTACTCCTACAGATACTGTTTCCCCTACCCCTACTCCTACATCTACTTCTACTCCTACATCTACCAGCAGTCCCACGCCAAGTGTGACAAAAACTGCAATACCAACCTCAACCCCTAATTCTGATTCTACCCCCATACCTACTAACACTCCTAAGGATATAGGAAATTCTGGTAGTGAATAGTTGTTAGTAAAAATACATAAAATAGATTAACAATAAGTACAATAAACTATTAAGTATTTTTACGGTTAGCAACTAATGCTATTCAAAACTACGATTAAAATTTCCCAAGCAAAACCCATTTGCTAGTAGACAGAAAATAGCCCTAGGGGATTTTAGATTTTGGATTGTAAAAGAATTACTACATAAGCTTTTCTTTCTTTCCATCTGTCACAGTTATTTTTCAAATTGGTATTATTACTTACTACTTATTACTTATTACTTATTACTTATTACTTATTACTTATTACTTATTACTTGCGCGTATGTTTTGTAAGGGTGAACAAGAATTGGAAAATCAATCTTACCCAGTAGGTGAAACTTGTTTGGTTCCGGTCGGCAGCCACTGTATTCTCGAATTATACAACTGCCCAACTGATTTACTCAACAATCTGGTGTTTATTAGACATTCCTTACAGGAGGCGGCTAAGAGAGCAAAGTCTACCCTGTTAAAGGAAATAACCCACCAGTTTCATCCCTATGGAGTCACGGCTCTAGCACTGTTAGCAGAGTCTCATATTTCGATCCATACATGGCCCGAAACGGGGTACGTCGCAGTGGATATTTTTACCTGTGGTCAACATACAGAACCAGAGGCGGCTTGTAAGTTTCTTTTACAAGTTTTTCAGGCTGGTGATCATGTACTTTTGCATTTTCCTAGAGGTAGACTGACACCGCAACTCCAAGAATTAGGAAACAGTTTGCTGTTACAACCATCCTGACTTTTCATGGGAAGTCCTAAAACACCTGTCAAGGTTGGGGTAAGGGATCCCCTAGTTATCAACCAGAACCCTTAAAATATGGCCCAACAACATGGCTTTCGCCAGAAGCAAAGGGTGAAACACCTGCTTTTCCATTACTTGCCATCCTTATGGATGGTTCATCAATACTCGATACTTTCCAGGCACAGATGTTCTTGGGAGATAAACAATATCAACGCATCAATGTCAGTATTCCACAAGGTACAAATATACCTCTTGATGATTGTTCTCAAATTCAGACTATGGAAAACCTAAGTAAGTCGGCACAATAAAACCAAACTATGTGAAGAATAGTAAATAAGCCTAAAACCCTTGTTCCCCCTGCTCCCTGCTCCCTGCCCCCTGCCTTATCCAAACGATAATTTTTTACGCCAACCTACTTAGTAAATCAATACACTCAATAACCAGAATGGAATAAGCAAATCACTTGGATTCAAAACAATTTCTTATAAAGTAAACCTCTATATGTAGACAAAATAGGTACATTTGTCAATTTATGTATGGGTAGAAATGAGATAACAGTTACTAGCCCTTCGACATAGCTCAGGGCTTGCGTTCCTGTGTGCCCCACGGTACGGAGTCTAATCTCAAGTATGTTTCGAGCACTCCGCATATTTGGGGCTTACTGAAAAAACGAGAAAAAATTAGGCTGCTTGCAATTTTTCCAGTCGTGCTAACACGTCTTGACTATGAATGGATGGATTGACTTTGACAAAAGTCTCCCGTAACACTCCCTGGGGATCAATAATAAATGAGTGACGTACGGAAATAAAACTCATCCAAGAACCATAAGTTTTACTAACTTCACCCTTGGTATCAGCTAAAAGTGGAAATTTTAAACCTTCTGAATCACAAAATTCGGCGTGGGAATCAACATCGTCAGCACTCACGCCAATTATCTGAGTATTTTTCTCTATATATTTGGGCAAGTCTTGCTGGAAACGACGGGCTTCGATGGTACAACCAGATGTAAAGTCTTTAGGATAAAAGTACAGAACTACCCATTTACCACGAAAATCTGTAAGGGAGATACTACCATCACCGGTGTTGGTTGGCAATGTAAACTCAGGAGCTAATTGATTGACTGTAGGCAGTTTACCACCCATAGCATTAGCAGTAGGGACAAAGTTCAACCAACTAATAATGGTAAAACAACTAGCACATAAGACACTAATAAAATGGCGACGGGAAATCATCTTCGGAAACCAAAATTGTTACTTAACATAAGTTTACAATTATTGGTCACAAAGAGGCAGGGGAGTAGGGAGTAGGGAGTAGGGAGTAGGGAGCAGGGAGCAGGGAGTAGGGAGTAGGGAGTAGGGAGTAGGGAGTAGGGAGCAGGGAGCAGGGAGCAGGGAGCAGGGAGCAGGGAGTAGGGAGCAGGGAGCAGGGAGCAGGGAGTAGGGAGCAGGGGAAAAATGGCATTTCCCCTGGCTCTTCTGGTTAAGTTTATGGATATCAGAGCCACTCAATCATCTTAGCTTTCTCTGACAATTGAGCCTGTTTTTGTCCCCTATTACGTGCTCTACCAGTAAATAAGCCAATGGGAGTATTTAGTAAGCTTACCCAGGAAGCTTTTCTCTGAGTCAACTTCAAAGCTTCTTTAGGAACCTCTTTTAATAACCACCGTCCCAACCTATACCCATATTCTTTAAGTGTAATATCCCGCATCAAATCTACACCATACAATTGGTGAAGATACTTATTTGAACGTCCATAACGTTGCCATTGGCTGTTCAATTCTGGAAATTTAGTGCGATGGCGGTGTTGGACTATGGCTTCTGGGACAAATTCCAACCTACCCATATTTTGCTGAAGAATTCGCCAACAAATATCTGCATCGCCGCCAGTATCTAAATAGGGGCGAAATAAGCCCACTTTTGCTAATATTTGTCGTCTAATAGCTAAATTAGCTGTTTGCCCATAGGGATAAAATTTATGGGCAAGGGTATGTTTTTGAGATAGGGTATGCTGAAGTTCGGCGTATTTTTCTAGTATGGTATTTCCAGGTAAAGCGGTAATTTCTCCTGCCACAATTGCGATATCAGGATAAGTAAAAGGTACTATTAGAGAACTTAACCACTGGGGTTGGGGACGACAGTCAGCGTCCGTAAAAGCAACAATTTCCCCTATAGCAGAGCGAATACCCTTATTCCTGGCAGCATAGGAACTTTGAATTGTATTTTCCTTAATGGGACGAATGTTAATCTGGCTATGTTCAGCTGTTGTTTGTAAAATAGCAAAGGTGCGATCGCTGCTATTATTATCTACTAGTAAATACTCTACCTGATGCTTAGGATAAGTCTGTGCCAGCAAACAATTAATTAAATCAGGTAAATCAGTCTCACCATTATAAATAGGTATAATTACTGATACTTTTGGGGCAAAAGTATCATGATTGCTTGTATGGGGAATCACAGATTTCATGTATTCTGGATGGGAAATCAGAAAAATTATGACAGAATCAAGCTGCAAATTTTTTCCAGATGATAATTAAATCAGCCAGGAATTTAGATGCATAACCACAGGTTAAAGTTAACTGTCTTGAAGGTGTATGGAAGCGGAGTTATAGCCCTCACAAACACCTTCCAGCATTCATTCCGATTGACTGAAAAAAGTATAGGGTAAACATGATATTTCACAACTGATAAGTGTTAGCTGTTAATATTGTTCCCAATCCAGAATCATTAATCTAAAATCGTTTGATTTGTGTTTGAGGAAATACGGCTGAATTTGAGGGTAGATTTTGTAAGGGTTTGGCTAAATAATTATTTGAAAGTACTGACAAAGCCCTAGCATATTGAGGGTCGTTTTGAGTACCTATTAATTTGGGATTAGCTGCCAATCTACGTTCTTGTGCCTCTGTCAAATCAATTTTGATATCAGGTGTAATACCCTTGTGATTGATATCTGTACCTTTAGGTGTATAGTAATGGGCAATTGTAATTGCTAAACCAGATCCGTCTACCAATTCATGTACCGACTGTACTAAAGCTTTGCCAAATGTTTGACTACCAACAACTACAGCCCGCTTATTATCTTTAAGGGCACCAGTCAGAATTTCACTAGCACTAGCTGAGTTATTATCGACTAACACTACCAATGGGCGTTTAGTCAGAGCAGTATTCTTCGCTTTAGTGATCTCACTACTTCCCTTACGATCCACCGTACGAACAATTGCTCCCTCGTCTAACCACATCCGGGAAATTTCAATACTGGCTTGTAATAAACCACCGGGATTTCCCCGCAAGTCTAAGACAAAGCCATCTACTTGCTGATTATTCAACCTGCGAATGGCTCTTGCCATTTGTTCTGATGCATGAGCACTAAACTCTCGCAAGCGAATATAGCCAATGCGGCGATTCCCTTCTCTTCTAAGAGCAGAGCGGACTGTGGGAACTTCAATCCTTGCCCTTGTCAGCTTGAGGTTGAAAGCTCTGTTACCATTTCTGCCCATACGTAGGGTAATTACCGAGCCTACTTTACCACGAATGAGTTTAGAGGCATCTTGAATTCTCATGCCGTAAGTAAGTTTGCCATCAATTGCCAATATTTGATCCCCAGATTTAATCCCAGCTTTAAATGCGGGTGAATTTTCTAAGGATTCGACGACTGTCAAAATCTGGGTTTTCTCATTCATTTCCATGCGAATACCAATCCCAGAAACTTCCCCGGAAGTCTGTCTGGTAAGAGCTTGGTATTGCCTAGGCTCCATAAAACGGGTGTAGGGATCTTCTAGTTGCTCTAGGGCTTTGCGGATAGCAGCATAGGCTTCTTGGCGAGATGTGTAGTTTTTGCTTAACAAGCTTTGCCTAACTGCTTGCCAATCTTTGCGATTAAAAGTGCCATCTACATACTCACGATTCACCAATTGCCAGACTTGGTCTACAATTGCTTTTGGACTATCTTGTAAAGCAGCACGGACGGAGCGACACCAAGCTGGGCCAAACATAGTGAATATGGCGGTGGTGGCTATAGCTCCACCAATCATGGCTACTTGGCGAGGGGAGTAACTTTTCTCAGATTGGTTCATGTATATGAGCTTAAATAAATTGTATTGTTGATAGTCTAGCAATCAAACTTTAGGTATTTTTATAAGTTTTTCTATTGCCTTCTCATTTTTTGATAAATTTTTGGTAAATATCTAGGTAGAATATTTATTGATAACATTTTTTTTACCAAGAATAATTGTTTTGGGTAATTAATAAACAGCTTTTCGTGGAATCGCTGTTAGTTTCCGGAAATTTACAGATTTTCAATTCAAAAATCTTTATAGATGTTTAGGGTGTGATACTTACAATTATTACTGACTGCAGAATCATTTTATACATTAAATTAAAGTTTCAGGTAAAAGTTGCTCATATTTAATTTTTTGGTATTGACTAATTATCCCCAATTATAATAATTTTGGCAATTCGATTTATTTTTATGCATTTTATATTCTTCTGGTTATTATAACTACATTTTTGTCTTTAATTACAAGTATTTTTACTAGTAATTAATTGTGATTGAAAAAAATTATAGCCCAAGCAATTATAAATTTGTCCTCGACTTCTAAATTTTTGACCGAAAAAGAAAAGGATACAAGCCCCCAAATTTATTTGTGGAAGCTCCCCCTAATAGCTTGAGAATGGGGAGTGAAAGAGTGA
This sequence comes from Calothrix rhizosoleniae SC01, assembly GCF_900185595.1. Lineage (GTDB taxonomy): Bacteria > Cyanobacteriota > Cyanobacteriia > Cyanobacteriales > Nostocaceae > Calothrix_A > Calothrix_A rhizosoleniae. Next base: position 28,735 of record NZ_FYBH01000240.1, on the reverse strand, counting down.
AAGAGTAAAGGAGTGAAGGAAGTATTTTCATGGTTGGTTGTGGGGTTTTTTCGTGGGGGACTGACTGCACTCTAAACCCCATACCCTACAATCTGTTTCAAGATTACAGGTGATTTGCCATTGTTTGAATGGTTGACAAGGGTACTTGTGCAAAATATTGTCGTTGAAATTGTTCTTCGCGGATAGCTGCTAGAAATTTACCGATCGCCACCTCTGAATTATCGGATACAGTATTGCTATGTTGCATAATCTGTAAATCACTGTCTTTCCTCTGAACTGTGAAACCACAAGAATATAATGCTTGTATCCCAAAAAATAAACAGCGATCGCCTATTTGTAATTTATCTAAAAGTTGCACCCTAGTTGCTAATTGCTGGGTACGACTGAAATATTTAGCGATTCCTACCAGAGTTAGCCAAATTTCCTCTGGTGTTTGATAATTTGGCTGACACCAAGCAATGGCTAATGACTGCTGATTGTACAAACATCGCCTAACCCAAACTCGTAAATCACCCCAACTGGAGGGACAGTTTTTCAGCAACATAGGAGTGGAGCCAGAATCTTGACGGTTTTCCTGGGTTGGAATAGAAAGATTGCGCCAATCTACTATTTCTACTAGTTGTTGAGTTAAGGAAGATTGTTCCTGAGGACGAACAGCAATAATACGGATCTCATAACGTTTCTTATGGGTGTTATAGTCCAACTCCACAATGCAGTCACACCTACCTGGAGGTAGTTCATCTTTATAATGTCCCCACCAGACTCCAGAAAATTTAGTCTTACTGGAGTCATCTCGAATATCAAATTCTGTTTTGATGTACTGTACCTTCTTACCCCGTCTATCTTTTTGATTGTGATGCCAACTATTCTCAAACCAGCAGTTCTCAATCAGTAATTTAGGTACGGGATTACCCATACCACAAGGTTCTAGTAATTTCAATTCTGCAAATAATTCTTTACCCAAATCGGCTACTGTCACAGTTAAGTCTGCTGTCACTGTTGCGCTTAAGGTTGCACCTGCTAAATTTTGTCGTAATTGCTGATTAATCGCCTGGGTAAATAAAGGAATATTCTCCACTGCTAAGCTTAACCCAGCGGCAAAGGGATGTCCGCCAAACCGATGTAATAAATGAGCTTGGTCTTTCACTAATTGGTATAAGTCTACTGAATTTATAGAACGGGCTGAGCCCCTAGCAATGTGAGGATTAGGGGTCAAATCTCCACTACTATCCACCCCTTCCGTACTTAATAAAATTGTGGGACGACCTGTTTCTTGTGCAACTTGCCCTGCAACTAATCCCAACACTCCCGGTGCCCATTGGGGATCGGTCAATACAATCACACTGGTGGTCGAAAGATCCATTTGACTGAGTTTGCCCTGTACCTGCTTTGCCACATCCTTTTGCAAAGACTTACGGCGAGTATTTGCCAGCTCTGTGACTTCTGCTAATTTTTGAACGCATTCATGGTTGCGACTAGTTAGTAATTCCACGCAAAATCCAGCGTCGCCTTGAATACGACTAACAGCATTAATCCGGGGACCAATACCAAAGGATATATCTGTGGGGCGATCGCCATTTCTCTGGCATAATTCTAATAATCTTCCTACACCTGGTCGTCGTCTTGCTGCTGATGTCTGCTTAAAATCTGCTTGCAATTTCTGGATTCCCATCTGTGCTAAATAACGGCAGTCTCCACTCAATTGCACTAAGTCAGCTATCAATCCCACAGCAACTAAATCTAATAAATCCTCTAAGGGCTGTTGGGGTATGTCGGGCAATTTTTCATACATAGCCTCCACCAATTTATAGGCTACCGCTACCCCAGACAGATGAAATAGTGGATGCTCTTGAGGTAAATACCGAGGGTTAATAATAGCTATTACTGGTGGTCTTGATGATGGTAAGGTGTGATGGTCAGTAATAATTACATCTATCTCTAGGGACTTTGCATAAGTAATTTCACTAATATTAGTGCTGCCCGTGTCGCAGGTAACAATTAATTTATAGTTTTGTTGAGCTAATCGCTCAATACCAGAATAGTTGAGTCCGTGGGATTCCGTTAAGCGATTGGGAATATAGTAGGTTAGATTCTGGTTAGGGGTAAAAAATTGTCCTAAACCATCCCAAAGTACTGCTGTGGAAGTAATCCCATCTGCATCAAAATCTCCCCAAATAGCAACCTTTTCACCACTCTCCCGTGCTTGTTGTAACCTTTCCACCGCAAATTGCATTTCTTGCCCAAATTCAAAGGGAGTAGCAGGTTGGTAACTACGGAAATTCACAAAAGCACCTAATTGAGAATTTTCTCTAATTCCCCTTTGCCATAATAACTGTGCTGCATAATATCCACTGGAAGCAGGGGTGTAAGGTTTTACTGCTGCTACAAACCAGTCTGGTGGTTGTTCGGTTGGGGTAATAATCCACTGCTGTTGCATTTGGAGTTAGGAGTATATCAAAGAGCAACTTCTTCAATATTAATGATATTTAGTAAATTTGTATTATCTTTTTCAGAAGTCATAGATTCAGTGGCAGGATTATTATCTGAAACTGGACGATGTTCCTTCAAAACTACTACGCGATCGCACCTTGTGGCATACTGGCAATAATTGCAAACTTTTCTACCCTCTGGAACCTGTGGTAAAGGTTTCCCTTGAGAATAATCTGCTAACCATTTATTTAACTTATTTAATAATTGTTGTAGTTTTTTTGCCGTTTTCTCATGTTGGGTAGAATTGTAATTAAACTGAATAGATTGTGGCTTGCCTTGGGACTGGACAAACCAGTAAGTCATAGAAATATTCTCTGGTGCATAGTCACTAGTTTCTGCTAACACATACATATATAGACGTGTTTGCCAATTTTGTTCTAGCTGACGCTTATTTGATGGTTGGGGATAGGTTTTCCAATCGAAAATTTGTGCTTGTGTTGTGTCTGCGATTAACAAATCATAGATGACAGTGAGTAAATAGTCATTAACTTGGAGAGTGCGATAATGTTCACTATCGCGGAAAGCTTGACTATTAATAATAGGGTTAGTAATTTCTGGTGCAGCTTCAGCAAAACCAGCCATCAAACTTTGCAATTGGGTATCAGTTTGGAGAAAAACATCAATCGGTAAACCCATTTCTCGCTGTTGCATCAACAGGTGAAAGCGACTACCTAAATTCTGTAACTCTTCATGTTCTGGATTGGTAGGTGAATGCAGTTTTTCTAGGTAGGTATGTTGAAATTGACGGGGACATCGTTCTAGCAAGTTAAGTTGTCCTTGAGATAGTCGTAATAATTGTGTTGGAGTGAATAGCATTTTTATTTATAGTGCTACGTGCAAGTAATTAAGTTTACTGTTCATAGGTTTGAGCCTGCAACAATGTTTTAATGTATATACGTAGTGCTATAGTTACAAACAAACGGAGAACAAAAAAATATTTGATACTAATTGCCTCCGTGTTTTTTGGGTCTTATTTTTAAAGGTAAATCTCGATATTTGATCAGAATTTCACTATAACAGCTACGGAATAACCTGTTCCCATTGGATTTACTCTATGCAAAAAAGCTGCAAAGATAATACAATCTTCAACCAGGTAAACTACCACTTTTGTAGAGAATAATATTATGAATGAATACACGGGGATTGCAGATTACTAAGATTTGTTGATGGCTAGTGGTTACTATAAATACGACAAAATTGCTCAAGTAATCGCCGCTCTCGTACCTACGAATCAAAAAATCATTGAAATTGGGGTGGGAACGGGTTTAGTTTTGGAAAAACTATTAGAGATCAATCCTCAGTATGATTTAACGGGTATGGATCACACTAAAGCAATGTTAGATATTGCCGAAAAGCGGTTGGGTGATCGCGTTAAACTGTTTGAAGCTGATATTATTTCTATGTCGATTCCTGAGCGGTTTGATGTTGCCATTTCTAATGGTGGACTGTGTGCTTTTGTGGATGTAGGCGGCGAATACGACTTTTATACCCACTTGATTGACTATGAGAGCAACCTGCAAGCACTTAAAAATATCGCTAATTGTCTCAATCAGGGCGGCTTGTTTCTGATTAACATTCAAAGCGTACACAACAATTATGAAACATCTTTACCGGGAGAAATTGTTTACTCACAAGAAATTTTTGAATCCACAAAGAACCAAGATTGTATTGAGAAAGCTTTTTACTTTAAAAAAGACGAACGCATCTATGCTCAACAACGCCTTACCTATAGAATTGTCAGGCAGGAAGCAATTGATGAGCTTTTCAAGCTAGCAGGTTTTAAATTGCAAGGAAAAGATGAAACCAAGCAGTTTTTCATCTACTCCAAAAAGTAAACAATTAGCAATATCTCTTAGGGGATAGCTGCACTAACGGAGGAGCTGGTTTTATCTATAAACCTTTCCTCTTTCCTCCTTCATATTTCTTTGTCCCATTTTTTCACAGCATCCACTCTAAAATTACACCCACACTACTATCCTTGTTTTGGCGAGAATTTTGTTGCTGTATATCTGTAGATAAGCGTAGGTATTGAGAAACTGCATAGCCAAAAGATAGTTTAGTTAAACCCACTTCATTCTCACTACCAGGAGATATCCAGCTTTGGGTAATGGAAATATCGGCTGCGCCACCCCGCGATAAAACCAATATGAGCTTGGCTCCCAAATTGACTCCATTTGTAGAGTAGTTACCTGTTTGAAGATACCGATATCCCACTAACGGTGCTAAATTAACATACTTACCCAAGGGACGTAGGTAATAATTAATATCTGCTCCTACAGTTTCTCGCTTGCCATTAAAAGCCACCTGATAATTACCACTGACAGTAAAACCACTGCGACTAATAAATATATCTTCTACCCCTAAATGTAACCCAGAGGCGCTATCTGTAGAAGGGAACAGGTAATAGCCCAATCTGAGGCGAGTGATAAAACTAGGATCTTTTTGAATATCTTCCAAAACATTGGGGACTTTACGCCGCCATCGTTGTAAAACAGGACTATTTTCGATAATTTCTGGATTAATATCCAATTCCTGAACTTGCCTATCAGACATAGGTTGAGATGTCCCACGAATAGGTGTTTGACTGCAAGCAGGATTAGTTGTGCATAGAAAATAAACACTCAATCCCCACACCAAAGCCGATATCTCTTTTCTCATCCCACCCTATCCTACTGTGAAGCCTATATTTAACTAAAAAAATAAGTAAAAAAAAATGGTTCTATCATCGCAGAACCACTTAACTTATTTAATTACTTAATCTTGTCTCTTATAACTTAGCGCACAGTACCTTCGGCGACAGTAGCATCAATGGGTTTCATGAGATAAAGCTTCAAGAATTGCCAACCAGTAGCCACATAAAGGGGTAATTTCTGGAATAATTGCAGGAATTTGGGAGTATTTGAATTTGCGATCGCAGTTAATTTTTCGTTATTTTTGATACAAACTTCTAAGCGATCGTAAAATTGAGGAGATTCCACATCCAGCATTACAGGAAATACCCGTCCTGCGGTTTCATTTGTTTTCTTAATCACATGCTTATCATAATCCCGCGCATTCAATCCAATTGATGCATAGAAATCTTGGCGCTGGATATCATTCAGGTACATGGTGGCGAAAACCGACAAGAGGAAGAAGCGACACCATAACCGCGCCTTCCAATCATTCAACATTTGTGGCTGCGCTCTCATGATGGCATCAAAGAAATCACCATGACGGTTCTCATCCTGACACCAGTTTTCAAACCAACGGAAAATGGGATAAATTCTATCTTCTGGATGCTGTTCTAAGTGTCGATAAATAGTGATATAACGCCAATAACCAATTTTTTCAGAAAGATAGGTGGCGTAAAAAATAAATTTGGGCTTAAAGAAAGTATAGTTGCGGCTCTTGGTTAAAAACCCTAAATCCAGAGACAGATTAAAGTCAGACATCGCTTTGTTGAGGAAGCCAGCATGACGCGCCTCATCCCGTGACATCAGGTTAAAACACTCTGCAAGCACAGGACTTTTATGCTTCAAGCGACGGCCTAATTCTTTATACAGCAAAAAGCCGGAAAATTCAGCTGTACAAGAGCGCTCTAAAAATTCAATAAACAACTGACGAGTTTCCCCGTCAATATGCTCCCAGGATTGTTCAAATTCCTCATTACGGACGAAATGATGGCGGTTATAGTCAACGCGAAATTCTTCGAGAATGGCTTGCAACTCTTCCTCATTGACGGAGATATCCATCCGCGCCATTTCATCAAAATCGGTGGTATAAAACCGGGGTGTTAACAGGGTTTCTCTTGCAGGTACTTTAACTCCTGGACGTAATTCTTCGTCAGAGCCTGGTTTTTTGAGGGATTCTACCATATCTTGATTGCCATGAGTGTCTTGTTATAGTTTGCCTTGTGAAAGCCAACAGCTGTGCTCTCATTCGGCGCGAAGGAACGTCTGTAGTAGCTACAAGACGAGAAATATAGAATTGTATAAAATTCACTCTAATACATTTTGCTGCCTGGAGGGGACAAGCTTAATAAATAGCAATTTAATTGTTTTGCTCGTAGCTCTATTTCAGTTTAGAGAATAAACGTCACAACTGCGGAATATCCGTAACAGTCTTAAACGAAGGAAGTAGGAGGAAGAAAGAAGGAAGAAAGAAGGAAGAAGGATAATTGGTGGCGAATTTAAACCCCCACCAATTGCAGACCACCAAATTAACAATTTTGGTGGGGGACTTCAACCCAGAAACTCGAAGTTCAGGAAGGGGGAACCATTAGTGTTTTAGGATTTACAAGTTACCTCTTCCTTCTTCCTTCTCGCGTAGCGAGTTAATTGCGAAAACGTCTTTTACTTTGCCTATGCTTGGCAATCTCTTTACGCTTGCGTTTTTCTATGGGTGTTTCAAAGTGACGATGCTTCCTCATATCTTGAAAAATGCCCGCCTTGGATACTTCTCGCTTAAATCGACGTAAGGCTGAATCAATGTATTCATTTTCGCCTACTACTATTTGGGTCATTATTTTTCCTGCTAAACAATACCTGTGCCAAAATAAGAGCCTACAATAACCTGGGCAAAAATCGCAAAATAACCTACACAAAAGCATTGAGCTTACAAGGTAGTTTTAGTTTTGGCTCTCAAAACCTCTATAATTGCGGTCAATAAGGTTCAAAAATACCTTGTGTGACACCTGACTGCTTCCGAGATACTGATGGAACGTAAATTTTAGCAGTACGGTTATTTTCACCTGTTTGCCAGAGAATGAGTCGCTAAGGGAACGCTACAGTAGAAGATATAGAAATAAAAATCCTCCCTTTATTCTCGACTCACAGTAAACTATGAGTGCAAACGTCGTAATTTCAAATAATCCTTTACTCCAAGGTTCTGGTTTACCCCCTTTTAATGACATTAAACCAGAACATGTTGTTCCTGCAATGAGTAAGCTATTAGGGGAACTAGACAAAGAACTAACTAATTTAGAAGCTAATGTAGAACCTACTTGGAATGGCTTAGTCGCACCTTTAGAAGATATTACCGAACACCTTTATTGGAGTTGGGGAATTGTTAACCATTTGATGGGTGTCAAAAATAGCTCAGAACTACGGTCAGCTCATCAAACCGTACAACCCCAAGTGGTACAGTTTGTGAATAAACTTAGTCAAAGTCAACCCATATATAATGCCTTTAAGGTACTCCGTGGTAGTGATGAGTGGAATACTTTAGAATCAGCACAACAGCGAATTATAGAAGCTGCGATTCGGGATGCGGAACTGGCTGGTGTGGGTTTACAAGGTGAAGCCAAGGAAGATTTTAATGCTATGCAAATGGAGCTGGCGGAACTTTCTACTAAGTTCTCTAACCATGTACTAGATGCAACCAAGGCTTTTAGCATTACTTTGACAAAGCCAGAAGAGGTAGAGGGATTACCACTCAGTTTACTCAGTTTAACTGCCCAAGCAGCAAGAGAAAATGGTGCAGAAAACGCTACGCCAGAAAATGGTCCTTGGCGAATCACTTTAGATTATCCCAGTTATGTTCCTTTTATGCAGCATAGCAGCCGTCGGGATTTGCGAGAAAAACTCTATAAAGCCTTTATCAGCCGTGCTGCTGCTGGAGAATTGGACAATAGCCCATTAATTGAGCGCATTTTGTCACTGCGACAAGAAATGGCAGGTTTACTTGGTTATCAAACCTATGCAGAAATTAGCCTTGCCAGTAAAATGGCTCCCAATGTGGCAGCAGTGGAGAAACTATTGGAGGAGTTGCGGGGAGCGAGCTATGATGCTGCTGTCCAAGAATTAGCAGAACTCAAAGCTTTTGCCGCTTCCAAGGGTGCAGCAGAAGCTCAGGAGCTGAGACACTGGGATATCAGCTTTTGGGCAGAACGTCAACGGGAAGAAAAGTTTGCTTTTACTCAAGAAGAATTACGTCCCTATTTCCCCCTTCCCCAAGTTCTGGATGGCTTATTTGGATTAGTCAACCGCGTATTTGGTGTTAATGTTACCCCGGCAGATGGGCAAGCACCAGTGTGGCAGGAAGATGTACGTTATTTCCAAATTACAGACGAAACGGGAAATGCCTTAGCTTACTTTTACCTTGATTCCTATAGTCGTCCTGCAGAAAAACGAGGTGGTGCATGGATGGATACCTGTATCAACCGTCGCCAACTAGAAGCAGCTACTCAATTACCCGTAGCTTATTTGACTTGTAACCAAACTCCCCCAGTGGATGGGAAACCAAGTTTAATGACTTTCTCGGAGGTGGAAACCCTGTTCCATGAATTTGGACATGGTTTACAGCATATGCTGACTCAGGTTAAGTATGTGGGGGCATCAGGTATAAATAATGTAGAATGGGATGCAGTAGAACTACCTAGCCAATTTATGGAAAATTGGTGTTATGACCGACCTACTTTAATGGGAATGGCGAAACATTATCAAACAGGGGAAACCTTACCCGAACATTATTACCAAAAGCTGTTAGCCGCGAAGAATTATATGAGTGGTAGCGCCATGCTACGCCAGTTACATTTTAGTTTTGTGGATATAGAGCTACATCACCGCTACCGTCCCGGTGGTGCAGAAACTCCCAAGGATGTGCGCGATCGCATTGCTAAGACCACAACTGTTTTACCACCATTACCAGAAGACTCTTTCTTGTGTGCGTTTGGACACATATTTGCCGGTGGATATGCGGCTGGTTACTATAGTTATAAATGGGCTGAAGTGCTTAGTGCTGATGCTTTTGCTGCTTTTGAAGAAGCTGGATTAGAAAATGAACAGGCAATTCAAGCTACTGGTAAGCGTTACCGAGATACCATCTTAGCCCTCGGTGGTAGCCAGCATCCTATGGAAGTATTCCAATCTTTCCGAGGACGAGAACCTATAACCAAGCCTCTGCTGAAGCACAATGGTTTAGTTGCAACTGCTTAATAAGAAATATCCTTCAACGAGAGAGGTCAAAAGTTTGAAAACGCAAGTTAAAAATGTAACATATTTGTGTTGGCACTTTTGGCTTCTCTTGCTGGATTGAATATTTATGCAAATTAGATTACCAACTAAATATATATGGGGTAAGCTAGGGAAATTAATCGCATTTAGTCTGGTATTATCTAGCTTTCCCTTAGCTGTTGATGCTCAAACATTAACCCAAGCATCACTAAAATCATCAAAAAAGGTAAAAATTCCCAAACTAGATCGACCTGGGAGAAGAGAAAGTGGAGGAACTAGAAGACCAGGAGAGATTTGTATTTCAGGGAAAGTACCAATATTAGCCTTGCTATTACCAAAAACTAACTTGGGTTTAACCACTGCTGCTTATCCTCGTTTTTTTTGGTACGCACCCAATAATACAGCCCAACAAGTACGCTTTTCCCTCTACAAGGTAGATTGGCAACTCCGCCAGCGTACACTAATATATGAAAAAAGTTTTAAACCGATTCAACAAGCTGGTATCAGTAGTTTTAGCTTACCCAAAGATAGCAAAATAGGCCCTTTGGCAATCAAGGAAGATTATCTGTGGTCTGTATCCATTATTTGTAATCTTCGAGATACCTCGCCTAACTCTATAATTACTAGTTATGGCTGGGTGCAAAGAGTGCGGCTAGAGCGAAAACTAGCTAATAAATTGCCAAAATTAAGTCAGAGCGATCGCCTTTCTATCTATTCCCAACAAGGACTGTGGTTCGATTTTCTATCAACCTTAGCCGATTTACGCACTTGTAGTGTACGCAACCAGAAGCTATCAACTCAATGGCAACAAACCCTAACACAAGTAGGCTTAAAGCTGATCTCCCAAGCAAAATTATTAGCTGTACATGGTCATTCACCAAATTGTCCCCCAAAGAAAAGCCATTCTAGTGGTTTGCAAACAGAGCCTACAAAAAATTTAATTGATCAATTACGATCTTTGCGGAACATGCGAAATCAAAATTAATATTTTCGTGCATTAATATATATTTTCAAGATATATGCTGAGCGATCGCCCCTAAATTTTGTTAACTATAGCAATGGACATATTGGTTAAGACAATATTGTTCGACTCAAAAACTGTCAACCACCAACCGCCAACCACCAACTATAGCGCTACGCGCAAGTAATAAGTAATAAGTAATAAGTAATAAGTTTACTGCTCATAGGTTTCAGCCTTCAGCAATGTCCTAACGTAATTGCGTAGTGCTATAACAACTAACAACTAACAACTATCAACTGAAAAACGTCCTAACTTGGCTGGCTATAGCTATAATACCAATTCAAATAATGTTTGCGACACATACATTTTTCGTAAGGGCACGGCACCAGTAAGATACTTTTATATACCAAAAGATTCTGGATGTTCCCTACCCATCTATCGTATTCTTTTTTCAAAATGGTGTAATTCAAAATTTAGCCTCATCTATAAGAAATGTTATCTAGTTGTGAAATTCTTGTATTTGATACCATTAAAAACCGCTAAACTATAACAGGCAATAACTATACCAATTAACAAAATCAAAGGTTCAGATGATAAACAAAATTTTATTAGCAGTTTCTGGGCTGGGTCATGCCGAAGAGATGATGAAAATGCTGGCAGATGTGCCATCCCTCAAAGAAGCCAAGGTAAGTGTTTTACATGTAGTTCCCAAACAGAACTCCTCTGACTTAATGACACAAAAATGGGAAGAAGGAGGAAAAATCCTAGCTAATGCTATTCAGTATTTAAAATTAGATCCCACCAATGTTTCTTCAATTTTGCGCGAAGGAGATCCAAAATTAATCGTTTCTCAGGTCGCTGATGAAATAGATGCAAACTTAATTATTATGGGTTCTCGTGGTCTGAAGCGACTACAATCTATTTTAAAGAATTCAGTTAGCCAGTATGTTTTTCAATTATCTTCTCGCCCTATGTTACTGGTGAAAGATGACATTTATGTCAAGAGAATTAACCGGGTGATGGTAGCAATAGACAAATCTGATGCAGCAGAAAATTGTTTAGATATGGCTTTGTTCTTGCTGCGAGATATTAAGGGTAGTGAACTTGTTTTAACCAATGTAGCCAAAAATGCAACTGGTAAAATATCGGAAACTTCTGGTACTAGTGCAGAAGATAATCCCATTTTTGCTAATGCTATTACTAAAACTAAAACGCAAGGAATTCAATATCGTTGCATTACTAGTAGCGGTAAACCAGGGGAAGAGATATGTCGTTTAGCGGATAGTAATAACGTCGATTTGTTACTGTTAGGATCTCCTGATCGCCGTCCTTCAATTGCCAAGAATTTAGTTGATATAGACAGACTTATAGGCGCTTCTTTATCTGATTATGTGCGTGTGAATGCAACCTGTCCCGTAATGCTAGTAAGAACATTAGCATAGCTTATATCGCTATACGCAAGTAATAAGTAACAAATAATAAGTTAATAAATAAAAACCCCCACACCTTTAGTGCTGGGGTTTTTACTTTATATACAAATCATTATTAATCTTGATTTCCTTCGCGGCTTGCAGTCACAGTGTAAAGAAGTATTAAAAAAACAGCCGGGACGAGTACAAATAGCAGACTCGCTACAAACCCTAAATCATTAACTTGCATGCCAAGAACGCCTCTCTTAATTTCTTCTCAACAATTTTAGAATACCATTAACCACGCCAGTGTCATGGCAAATTTTTCCGGCTCATAAGTACTAATACAATCGAGGTAAAATCCCTTTAAGGCTTAACTACAACACTGACAGGACCATTGACCAATGTTTGGCAAGCAAGACGGAAATTAGCTGGTTTTTTCTTTAATAAACTGTTTTCTGCTTTTGTAGGTGGAGAGAGATTTTCCATTCCTTCAACAATCTCTACGGCGCAGGTTCCACATTGTCCGCAACCGCCACAGTTCATCATTTTACCCCACATTTTATAAATATCAATGCCATTTTCCATCGCTTTTTGTCGCAAGTTGGCACCAGTAGCGGCTACTACCTCTTTATTTTCGTTGATGAATTTGATATTACTCATAGTTAATCCCTCATTTATTTGTTAAGCGAGTTTCTAGCCTAGATAGTGACATTACAACCATTGACAACCATATGTAAGGAGAAAAATCGCAAAACCCTTAACATAACTCCCAGGAATTGCCTAGTGATTGCTAGCCACAAACATGGCAAATGAATCCAAAAACTGATTCAATTATAGTTATTTTTACGAAATATTAAAAAATATTACTTTCCATGTAGACATGTTTTCCATAAAATAAGACAGGCTAAATGCCTGCCATATAGAAATTAAACAAGTTGTCAGGTGCAAACTTGCTTTATTTTCGTTGAAAGTGAACGATAATAAAGGTTGACTATTTTTACCTAAAACCCACTGCTGCTTGCCAAACAAAAGCCAACAACAAGAAAAATAAAGGGATAATTGGCAGAACATCTACCAAAGGATCGAAGATTTGGTAAGCTTCCGGCAACTTTGCTAACAACAGTGCTGCTTCCATATTCGTTTAAATTTACCTATTCAACACAGCTTTCATTATTGAGAGATATCTTAACATGGTTCGGTTAGTTCTTAATCTTCTCAATGCAACCAGTGGGCAAATTCCGTGGTAAAGCGATCGCTCAAAATTGCCTTTCTGATTTTTTGGGTAAAGTGAATTAGTTCGGTAATGTTGTGGATACTTAATAAGGTATAGGCTAAAATTTCTTGGGAACGGACTAGGTGAGAAATATAAGCACGGGTGAAATTTTGGCAAGTATAGCAAGGACAATCTTCATCTAGAGGGGTGAAGTCTTGGCGGAATTGAGCATTTTTTAAGTTCCACCGTTCTCCTTTTACCATTGCTGTACCATGTCTTGCCCAACGGGTGGGAATCACACAGTCAAATATATCCACACCAGAGGCGATCGCCATTACCATCTCTTTGTAAGTTCCTACTCCCATCAAATAACGAGGTTTGTCTGGTGGTAATAGGGGAGCGGTATTTTGGACAATCTTATGAATTAGTTCCGGCTCTTCCCCCACACTTACTCCCCCAATGGCATATCCAGGTAAATCCAATTTCCTCAAATCAGCTGCTGCCTGGGAGCGTAAATCGAGATGCATACCCCCCTGGACAATCCCAAACAAAGCTTGATCATCTCGTTGATGGGCTGTAATGCAACGTTCTAGCCAACGATAGGTACGGTTTGTTGCTGCTTCTATCTCTTGACGACTAGCAGTGTGGGGTGGACACTCGTCAAATGCCATAATCACATCCGCTCCCAGAATATTCTGGATTTCAATGGAACGTTCTGGTGTTAACTTGATCATTTGACCATCATGGGGTGAGCGAAAAGTTACTCCCTCTTCTGTAATTTTTCGCATCTCACTTAAACTAAAAACCTGAAATCCACCAGAATCAGTGAGCATGGGTTCATTCCAACCCATAAACTTATGTAAACCCCCACCTCCAGCTACAATTTCTTCCCCTGGCTGGAGGTGGAGATGATAAGTATTAGCAAGTACCATTTGTGCCCCAGTATCTTTTAACTGGGCTGGGGTGAGGGTTTTGACATTTGCCAAGGTTCCCACTGGCATAAACCGGGGAGTTTCCACTACACCGTGGGGTGTAAAAAACACACCTGCTCTTGCATGTGTATGGCTACAGTTAGCTGAGCTCTGAAAGGAAAATTTTGCAGTCAAGACAGAAGATTAAGATGTTTGGTTTGGTATCCATAAATTATGCCATCATATCCTACTGTCTTGCAGCAATTGCTAGAATATATAGCGCTAGGCGCAAGTAATAAGTAGCCCCTTCAAGTTGAATATGCTACTGCTTTAGTGGCATATCAATACCCATAACAAATATATCGCTCACTGACCCAGCCAAATCTTCTTCCATATCGGATTTGATACGCTCCACGATAATAGGCAACGACTTTGACCGACTGTCCTTTATAAAGTCTTCCAATTCTTCTACCTGAGTTGCTTCTTACATTTAAATATCCACTGTTAATGCAAACATATGGTGTTTTACGAGTTGCTCCTGTGGCAATTAGTTCACCTTCACTTAATTGTGAAACTCCATAATTGCCAGAGTTTACAGGATTCAAGTTCTTAGTACTTGCAGCACTAGCTGGTAAGACAGCAGATGAAAAAATAACTGCACTAGCTAATAAAACTTTTGCAACTTTATACATGGTTATATTCCTCGTTTTGTATTAAAAAATAATTAAAAAATGCGAGTTTTATCTCTTCGCCATGAGCCTAATATATTTATTTTCTAGAACTATATACACCAGTATTTATGCGGAATTTTATTTGTTGAAATAATATTATGTGACTCCAATTATGAAGTATGTATTTTGAGAAGTTGTTATAAGTGAAATATTGGCTATCAATTTGTTGTGGCGTTTTAGGGTGTCCTAGCTGTTTTGTCCACCGCTATATAATTTTATGACAAAACAAAAAATAAGGGAAATTGCTCAGGCTTATGGTAAAAAAAGCAATTAAATTGAAGAGATATTAGAAGCAAGTAATTTAAATGCTCCGACTTACTTTGATGTTTCTAAGTTGCTTAACATTCATTCTATGTATAGCAAATGTAGAAATGTTATCATCACCATCAATGACTTATATGAAATCAAATATAGATAAAAAGCAAATCAAAAAAATATTAATAAATACAGGGGATCAAGAAAAACTGAATACCTTAGGAATTGATAAAGGAGGTATTAGTAAAAACCAGAATTGGTCTGTAGAGTCAAAATTTCACCTACTCAAATCAGGCGGTAAACAGGAAAATAAAAAAAATTATATCGCTCAAAAAATTTCAACGGGAAGAATCAATCCTGGTGAATTAAGCAGTTATATAACTCTAAGACCAACAGGACAAACAAATGCTTTGAATAACCCACTTTATGAATTGCGTCTGTATGCAAATGGGCAATTAATTAACAGGTTTCTTACCGTAACCGGACGCAGGCATACTCAGAACAGAAATCGTCATCAAAGTGGAACAGAAGCTCCATTACCTGATGGAAAATATACAGTTAGTATATCTACTATTCGTGGTAGTATTGCTGAAGCAGGTGATCAATTTTTACCTATATGGCCTTTATTTAAGACTGGTCGTACAGACTTAGGATTCCACGTAGACCCATCATTTGAAAAAAATAATGGCGAAGATGGGACATCAGGTTGTATTGGGTTAATCAGCAAACAGCATTTAAGTCAAGTAGTAACATTTGTTCGTACTTATCGACCGAAATTTATCGATGTCAGAATTCAATAATTTAATTCTTTACCAAAAACGAAAAGGATACAAGCCCCCAAATTTATTTGTGGAAACTTCCCTGCTCCCTGCTCCCTTCTCCCTGCTCCCTGCTCCCTGCTCCCCTGCCTGACAGTTTCCATCCTTCAAATTCAACTAAAGATGGATTAACGCCAGTGAATAAGCTGGTAAGAAAAAAGGTGGTTTCAATAATGAACCTGAAGTAATAGTGCTTTCTTTGATACCATTTTCATCTAAGTAAAATATTGGTAGAGTTTGAGTATTATCAATACCATTCAAACCATCAATAGTTAGATTGGCAGATTTGTCAGATTTATTAATTAGCAATAGCGATCGCATTTGGCGAATGTGTATTTGATAATCACCATTTTGAATTATTATACCGGAGAATGTAAAGATACCAAATGGGTTCTATAGGAAGGATTAAACAGCCAAAAGATGCAAAATCTGGGAACTTAACAGAGAACAGTAATTGTGGTAGTCGTTCTATTTTGAAGAAGTTTAAGTCGTTTTAAGTTTAAGTCGGTATTAATTAGTAATCTCAACTTCTGCTAATTTCATACAAGTCTCCATCTTCGTTTTGGGTTATTTGCTAGATCAGCTAACAATACCTCAAATTCTTCCAAGCGACCTTGAATAGTTTGAGCATCAAACAAGTCTGTGTCATAATAGCACTTCAATTGGAATCTTTTCTCTGTTTCTAGGGCATCAATGAAAAGTTCAAAGTTATCAAAGGCTCTGGGGTTCGAGAATACTTCAATTTCTAGTCCTTCCAACCGAGGTAATTGATTTTCCAAAATCCTGTCGATATTAAACCTTACCGACACAAAAGGAAACTGATTTCTGTCTCTTGATGCTATTAATTTTTTCAGCAGACTGTCGCATGTCACCTGTTGATGCTCGTAGTCATCTAGTAAAGTCGCACGACGCGATCGCAGATACTCACTAAAACTTGCCCTCCCATCCACGTAAGTCCGCGACGGCAAAATATTTAGACAATATCCAATCAGATTAGATTTTCCCTTAACTGACTGCCCCGCTGCTGCAATCCCCACGACTAAATCTTCCTGTCCCGTAATACGAGAAAGAAAGACTTCAAATGCCGCTGTCATTGTGGTGACAAAAGTGCAGCCATACTTTGCACCTATTTTTTTCAGTGTCTTTACCGTAGCTGTATTAATCTCCCTATCCTCCCGTGCAGCTTTGAAGCTTCTCCGAGATGGTCGAGGGCGATCAGTCGGTAACTTCAGCACTGGGATTTTATCAGAGAATTTCTTTAACCAGTATTGCTCAGCCGCTAAGTATTCTGGCTCAGTTGCTTGTTGTTGTTCTAACAATGCATATTCACTAAACCGATCTGGTTCTGGTAGCTGAGGAACAAGACCTCGCCGAAACGCAGAGTATATTATTCCTAACTCAGAAAACAGAACTCCCCAGGACCAGCCATCGAAAATAATGTGGTGTGCTGTAAAAATGACCCAGTGTTCTTCCCCTTGCATCCGAACAATTTGCACCCGCAGCAAAGGACCATACACTAAGTCAAAAGGCTGCTCAACTGCTTGTTGTCGAATCAAATCCCACTGTCTTTCTCTTTCCTGACTCCCTAAACCTGATAGATCGATGAGAGGAATCTCAATTGTTAGCGATGCAGTAACGCAAAGAGTTGCTCCATCTGGGCTAAATGTAGTTCGCAGTGCTTCATGTCGTGTAATTAATTCCCCGAAAGCAGAACGCAGTGCTGCAACATTAAAGGAACCACGCAACTTTAACACTGTTGACAAATTAAATGCACAATTTGCTTCTTTCCCCATTTCCACAAAACCCCAGATTTCTTTCTGGGAATCGGTTGTGGAAGACGTTAAGAGCAACTCCCCTTCAGCAAAGGGATCGAAATCTACAGGAACTAAGATAAATTTTGATTGGGTGAACGTATTTGCCATACATTGTCTGCTTATTTGACCTGTAAATATTTTCCTGCTCGATCTGGATCTGGAAGGTACCAAGCGGGATTTCCTTGCGGATCTCGTCCCAATTTAGCTCCTGGAACTGGAGGGTTGTTAGAGGTAACAGACTGCGAACTTGCAGAGATATCTACCGTAGGGGTGCGCCAGTTGAAAAGTCCTATCTGTTCCATTTCACACACACTTTTCTTAAAAGCTTTAATCACATGCTCAATATCAGCGTCGGAGTGGGCCAGAGTGAGGAAACAGGGACGATTTTCGAGAACATGTACTCCCTTCTCTCGTAATAGATAGAAAAGAAGTTCTTTTAATGGCACATCTTCTGTAAACTTGGGCATCATTAATGAGCCAAAATTAAGCAGTTTCAAAGGAGCTTTTATTTCTTCAAAGTAACTATTGAGTTCTGCAACCAAGCGATCGCCTTTTTCATTGAGCTGTCTCTGTAATTGTGGACCACTCTGTTTTAAATGCTCTAAGGTAGCTTTGGCTGTAGCCATTGCTAAGGGATGGCGAACAAAAGTGCCAGCAAAGAAAGTAACTCCAACTTCGGGAACAGAGCGATCGCCATATTGCCAGAAACCGCCGTCGAGGGCATCCATAAACTTGGATTTGCCTGCAATTACCCCAATCGGCATGCCACCCCCGGCAATTTTACCGTAGGTTCCTATATCGGCCTGCACGTCAAAGTATGCTTGCGCCCCTCCGGGATGAATTCTCAATCCCGTAATCACTTCATCAAAAATAAGCACAGTGCCAGATTTTTCGGTAATGCGCCGCAGTTGGTGAAGAAACTCTCGCGGCTGTACATCAGGACGGCGACTTTGTACAGGTTCAATCAGAATTGCTGCGAGTTCTCCTGCTTGAGCCTCCAAGATTTCCAGGGATTCGGCAGAGTTATAATCAAGCACCAACATATTCCCAAGTGCCTCTGGCATAATACCCGGAGCAGCTGGAAGTGCCTGTAAGTTTTTAGTACCACGAACAATCACTTCATCAAAAATTCCGTGATAAGCTCCAGAAAAGATGGCAATTTTACTGCGATTGGTCACGGTGCGAGCGATTCGCATTGCCCCTAAGACTGCTTCTGAACCCGAATTGCAAAATGTGGCGCGCTCAAAATTGGTTAACTCGCAAAACAGTTTAGCAGCTTCGGCCGCCAGAGGAGTCATGGCACCAATTTCCATACCCCTTTCCAGTTGTGCTGTGATCGCCTCTTTAATAAAAGTCGGTAAGTAACCAAAAAGGCTTGAGCCAAAACCATTAATTAAATCTATATATTCATTACCATCTACATCCCATAGCTTGCAGCCAGCCGAACGCTCTACCACAATGGGATAGACCATTTCTTTCAAAGTTGGGCTAAAACCAGAAACCGTGCGCGGATCGGCAAAATGAGCGCGATTAGACTGAGCGTATTCTTTTGATTTTGCTGTTCGTGTCGTGTACCGTGCAATCAAATCATCTAGAAAAACTTGTTGGGTAGGAGTTAATGCCTTACTTTTACTCCTTTGAATGCGAGCTGCTGCACCAAATGGTTTACTGGTTTCCTCCGATGAGGCTCTCTTATTTATCTCAACTGGCTTGTTGTTAGGCTGGGAATTGAGGCACCCTGATGGTATTGTCCCAGCTTCAGGGTATGTAGTAACAGAAGTATTGCCCCCATTACCAAGCAAATCTAGCTGCCGAGAGATAATTTGCAGTTGTTGGGCAAAGATAGATTCTAAGTTGCTAGCTGGGTTAGGTAGATTAGGCGGTGTTGCCATCTTGGCAGTAGCACCATTGGATGGGAGAGTAGATGGCAATTTTGTCGGTAGAGTATCAACAGGTAGCTTAGAAGCCAAATGCTCGGACAAAGTTTTGAGATTGGGAAATTCTTCTAAGAGTTGGCGGAAGGTAATCTTAACGGGGAATTTTTTCTCTAAGGCGAGGGCGACTTGGGTTAAGGTAAGGGAGTCAAATCCCATTTCTACAAAGGTTATTTCCTCATTAAAGCCTTTCATCTCTAGCCCAGAGGTGTCTTCTATTACTTCTTGTAATTGGCTATTTATCGGCGATTGAGACATGAGCTGTACTTCGGGTTGAGATGGAGCTAAATCTTCTGAAAACTGGGGCTCTGTCTGAACATTAGTGATAGGTTCAATCCAAAACCGTTTGCCTTCAAAGGGATAAGTAGGTAGTGCAACTCGACGGCGATTTTCCCCTTGGTAAAAACGATGCCAATCAATGGATACTCCTGTCAGCCACAGTTGCCCAACTGCACTTAATAAAGCTGTCCATTCTGCTTCGTTTTCTGCTGTTTTACCTAAAGAAGAAATGGCAATCTGTCGTTGGAAATCTTTTACCTGTTGACGGGCCAAGGTAGCTGCTGTGGTGCGAGGCCCCACTTCTAAGAGGACGCGCTCGCAATCTTGCCAAAGGGTTTTAATACCTTCGGCAAAGCGGACAGTTGCCCTCATGTGTTGTGCCCAATACTGAGGGTCAGTTGCTTGTTCTGGAGTAATCCAGGTGGCCGTTACCGTAGAAACAAAAGGTATCTGAGGTGGTGAAAGCTGAATCTGCTGACAGCATTGAGCAAATGGCTCAATAATTGGCTCTACCATGGGCGAATGAAAGCCATGGGAAGTATGCAACTGTTTGCAAACCACTCCTTCTCTCTCTAGTTCCTCTTGCAGTTGGGCCACTGCTTCTGTGGCACCAGATACCACACACAGGGAAGGGCCGTTAATGGCAGCAATGGAAAGTTCTTGGCTCAATCTCGGTTCCACTGCTATTGCACTTAAGCGTACAGAGAGCATAGAACCACCCGGTAATTCTTGCATTAATCGCCCACGGGTGGCAACCAGCATCAGGGCATCTTCCAGGGAAAATACCCCAGCAAGGGTGGCGGCTACAAATTCCCCAATGCTGTGACCGATAGCAGCTTGAGGTTGTATACCCCAGCTTTGCCAGAATTTGGCTAGGGCATATTCAATAGTGAAGATTGCTGGTTGGGTAAAGAAGGTTTGGCGCAAGGATGCGGCCTTGGTTTCTGAGTCTCCTGCTTCTGGGTAGAGAATTTCCCGTAAATCTCGCTCTAGGTAGGGCTTCAATATTTGGGCACATCTATCTACCGTTTCCTGAAAGACTGGCTCACTTTTGTAAAGATTCAAGCCCATGTTCACGTACTGAGAGCCTTGTCCTGGGAACATGAAGGCAATTTCTGAAGTTCTGGGATTAATTTGACGGGTTGCAGTCTGTTGAAGAGGCAGGTCTTCTAAGGCTTGAATTGCCGACTCTGAATCCTCACAGACTATGAAGCGGCGATGAGGGAAACCTTGGCGACCAACTTGCAAGGTATAGGCGATATCAGCAAGGTTGCTTTCTGGGTGGGTTTGCAGGTAATTGCCTAAGTTAGCGGTGGCTACATCCAGGGCTGAGGTTGTTTTTGCTGAGAGTAGGAGCAACTGTTGGGGGCGGGAGAAACCTTCAGATTCAACCTTTGGAGCCTCTTCTAGTACCACATGGGCATTTGTCCCACCAATACCGAAGGAGCTAACCCCAGCGCGGCGAGGTTCTGCACCTGCTGCCCATTCGGTAAGTTCGCCTGCTACATAAAAAGGGCTATCTGTCAAAATAAGCTTGGGATTAGGTTTTTGAAAATGCAGAGTGGGAGGAAGCTGTTTATGTTTGAGGGCCAGAACAGTTTTAATTAGTCCTGTCACACCAGCAGCAGCATCAAGGTGTCCTAAATTGCTTTTGACAGCACCCAGGGCACAGAAGCCTGTGGCTGTAGTTTGGCTACGGAAAGCTTGAGTGAGGGCAGCAAATTCAATGGGGTCCCCTAGGGGAGTTGCTGTACCGTGGGTTTCAATGTAGGAAATGGTTTCTGGATTGAGGTTAGCACTGGTGTGAGCCATCATCACCGCTTTTGCTTGCCCCTCCACACTGGGAGCACCAAAACTGACTTTGTCTGAGCCATCGTTATTCATACCCACGCCACGAATCACCGCTTCAATGCGATCGCCATCTTTAAGGGCATCTTCGAGGCGCTTGAGTACCACAATACCAGCTCCATTGCCCAATAACGTACCTTGAGCTTTGGCATCGAAGGGGCGACAACATCCATCTGGTGAGAACCTTTCTCCTTCTTGATACCAATAACCGCTTTTGAGGGGAGTGGTAATACATACACCACCGGCCAAGGCTAAATCACACTGATGGCTGAGCAAACTGTTAAAAGCGTTAATGACTGCGACTAGGGAGGTCGAACAGGCGGTGTTAATGTTAACACTCGGTCCAGTTAGGTTCAGTTTGTAGGAAACGCGAGTGGTTAAATATTCCCTACCGTTGGCGAGTCGGATGGCAGACTCGCCCACTCTGTTGATAATTTCTTGATTTCCGAGAATGTTGGAAGTTAAATAAGTGTTGAAAGAAGAACCAGCATACAGACCAATGGAACCGTCAAAGGTTTCTGGATTACACCCGGCATTTTCTAAAGCTTCCTGGGCTACTTCCAAGAAAATGCGATGCTGCGGGTCCATAATTTCCGCTTCTCTGGGATTGATGCCAAAGAAGGCTGCATCAAAGCGATCTGCATCTTCCAGGATTCCTTTCGCTTTGACGTAATTGGGATTATTTTTTAAATCTTGCGGGATACTTGGGTCTAGTTCTTCGTCTCTCAAGAAGGTAATTGATGCTACCCCCTCGCGTAAATTCTGCCATAATTCATCAATGTTGGCAGCACCAGGAAAACGCCCTGCCATGCCGATGATAGCAACCTCACCTGAAGTTGGCTGGGCTGGTTGCACCTGTTGGTCTGAATCCAAGCTCCTTGCAAACCTTCTGCCTTCTGCCTTATTTTGACTGAGATAATTGGCTAATTTAGCCAGGGTTGGATACTGAAACAGCTTAACTACAGGCAGTTTAACCTTAAGTTCCTGTTCTACTCGTGCAGCAGCTCGAACGATTAGTAGGGAATTGCCCCCAAGCTCGAAGAAATTGTCGTGAATACCTACTTTATCTATCTTGAGCAGTTCAGACCAGATTTTCGACAGAACATCTTCCAACTCACTTTGTGGTGCGACATAGGTTTGCTCTAACTCAGGTCGCTGTTCCTCTGGGGCTGGAAGGGCACGGCGGTTGACCTTGCCATTGGTTGTTAAAGGTAAGGCTTCTAATGAGACGAATGCCGAAGGCACCATGTAGTCGGGCAACTTCTGACTTAAGTAGTCCCTTAGTTGACTAGTATTAAATGCTGAATTCTCAGCTGGGACAAGGTAAGCAACTAAGCGTCGATCGCCAAGAGCATATTCTCGAACAACGACCGCAGCCTGGAGTACATTCGGATCTGCCTTGAGAACTGCTTCAATCTCTCCTGGTTCGACGCGAAAGGAGCGAATCTTCACTTGATGATCGATGCGTCCCCGGAACTCAATGTTGCCATCTCTTAGATAGCGAGCTAAATCACCAGTTCGATATAATCGCGCCTCTGGATCGTCAGTAAAATGGTTTTGTATAAACTTCTGTGCCGTTAATTCCGGCTGGTTGAGGTAGCTTGAGGTCAGAGCATCCCCACCAATGAAGAGTTCCCCTGTAACTCCGATGGGTACTGGTTGGAGATGAGGGTCGAGGATGTAAATTTGTGTATTTGCGATCGCGCGACCGATGGGTACTACACCATCTAAGTGAGTTTGCTCATTTACTTCATAGAAGCAGCATGAGGCAATGGTTTCGGTCGGGCCGTATTGGTTAATAATCTTGCTAGTCTTTAAGCCGCGATCGCGCCATAAGGCAATACTCGCCCCTGGTAAAGCATCACCACCAATAACTAATGTGCCAATTTGACCTTTAATCTTCTGGTTAGGTAACAACTGATCAAGCAATTCCAGATGAGCTGGGGTAACTTTGACCAGGCTAAAATTTTCTTGAGAACACAAGCAAGTGCTGAGGGCTTCAATTTCTTTTTCTTCAGGTAATAAGAATATCTTCCCTCCCACCAACAAAGGAGAAAATAAGAGAATATTCCCTTCCAAACTGAGGGAGGCGTGGACAGGAGCACCGCTACCTTCTGCAACCCGATAAGCTTTAATCGCCCAGGTCAGAAAATTCACCACCCGGCGGTGATGAATGACGATTCCTTTCGGTTTGCCAGTTGAGCCAGATGTGTAAGCTACATAGATAAGGTTCTCCGCCGACACCTCACTGAGGGGATTTTCTGCATTCTCGTCAGCAACAACTTGCCAGTCACGATCTAAGCAAAGTACTTGCCCCTGATGGTCAGGCAGTTTCGAGATTAACTTTTCTTGGGTTAAGATTATTCCTACCTGGGCATTTGAGAGCATGTACGATAGGCGTTCTCCAGGAAAAGTAATATCTAAAGGTACATAGGCTCCCCCTGCCTTGAGTACCCCAAATAGCCCCACAACCATTTCCAAGGAACGTTCTAGGAATATACCCACCCGCACTTCTGGTTCTACTCCCAATCTTTGCAGGTGATGTGCGAGTTGGTTGGCACCAGCGTTCAGTTCTCGGTAAGTGAGTTGCTGATTACCAAAGACAACCGCAACAGCATCAGGGGTGCGTTCCACCTGTTCTTCAAACAACTCATGGAGACACTTATGGCGGGGATATGCTGCTGTGGTGTTATTCCACTCCACTAGCAGTTGATGGCGTTCTTCTTCAGTTAACAAAGGCAATTGGGCAATTGGGCAATCTGGATTAGCGACAATACCTTCGAGCAAAACTTGGAAATGCCCTGCCATGCGCTCAATAGTAGCTTTGTCAAACAAGTCGGTATTGTATCGCCAGCAAACCTTGAATTGGGAACCTGCTTCTAGAACCATCACGCTGATGTCAAAGGAGGCCCCTCGTTGATGACCAAGCAGGTATGGTTCCATTACTAGTCTTAAATGTGGCTCGTCCTGGAGCAAGACTTGTCCCTGTTTCAGATAAGGCTTGGGACTTTGCTGACACCAGCGCTGCTTATCCCAGGAAAAAGAAACCTGATAGAGGGGAGAACGGCTTAACTCTCGCGATCGCACTAGCTGTTCCACTAGCAAGGGGAAGGGATAATCCTGGTGTTCTTGAGCTTGGGAAACAGTGAGGCGAACTTGGCTAAGGAATTGTTTGAAAGTCTGGTTCCCCTTAAGATTGGCTCGCAAGACAATAGGATTAACGAAGTAGCCAACAATCTCCTTAAACTCCTCCCGACCCCATCTACCTGCCATGGGAGTGCCAACTAGAATATCTTCTTGGCCGGTGTAGCGATGTAGCAGAACCTGGAATGCTGCCAGCATGGTTCTGTAGAGACTGGCTTTTTCTGCTTTTGCTAAGTTCCTCAGCTTTTGGAGCAGTTCTGCATCTACCTCGACGATCTGGGAATCACCACCATAGTTCTGCACGGCCGGATGGGGTCTATCCGTGGGCAAATTTAAAATTGATAGTTCTCCCCTTAGTTGTTTTTTCCAGTACTCCCAATCTTGCTTTCCTTTTGAGTCTGTTAATATTTCCGATTGCCAATGTACATAGTCTGTATATTGCCGACTAGGAAGCGATATGCTGTTGTAAGTTTCAGAAGTAGTTGGAGAAGATTGTTCCAACTCAAGAGAGTAAAGAGACCTTAGTTCATCAAGCAGGATGTCAAAAGACCACATATCTCCAGCAATGTGGTGCATCACTATCAGTTGAACATGTTCCTGCTCTGACTGACTAAACAACCGCACCCGCAGCATGGGGCCTTCTTCTAGGTTAAAGGGACGGTCAGTTTCTGCGAAGATCGACTCCTGCAAGTCTTGCTCATTCCAACTAGATGCATCCGTTACCTTAATATCTAGTTGTTGATGAGGGTGAACCACTTGCACAGGTTGACCATCCTGGAGGGTATATGTGGTTCGCAGAATCGGATGGCGTGACCCTAACTTCTGCCATACTCGTTGCCAAGCTTTTACATCCAAATCTGAGCAGAGACGAACCGTAGAAAAGATGTTGTAAGCAACGCTTCCCGGTGCCATCTTGTGGAGAAACCACATGGCTTGCTGACCAAGGGAAAGGGGATAAAACTCTCTTGTATCTTTATCCAAATTAGACTGATTTTCTAAATAATTACCCTGCATTGTCACTTAACCTAAGCTTTTAAAAAGTGTGAAATATAAATCAATTAGATTCAGACTAAAAGCTTCTTGCCGGAACAGCTAAAACTACAAGCAGGCAAGCTGCCTGCACTACAAATTCACCAAAATGGGATGCTCTCAATTGAATAGCCAAATTTACTGCAATTTCAGACACTAATCTCCTCCGCTTCAGCGGGATAAGAGCCTTCCTCATCATGAATTTCTTTGCCAGATAATGGAGGATTAAAGACACAAATAGCCTGCATCTTAGTTTTAGCTAGAAGAATGTAGTGATCGTGTTTATCTAAGGCATAAAAAGTTCCAGGACTTAGGGGGTAAATTTTGTTTTCATCCAGCAATTCTATTTCTCCTTCACCTTCGATTACCAATACAGCTTCAAGATGATGCTGATAACATCTCGGTGGAGATTCCCTACCTGCGTTTATGGTTGTAACACTGAAAGAGAAGCCCATACCATCTCCTTTCAACAAAAGTCTGATAGTTTCCCAATCTTCTGCGATAATGTGACGTTCTGTTTTTTTTGCTTCTTGTATTGTTCTGATAATCATAATGAGATTCTCATTAAAAAACAGTAGTTATATCTTTTAGGCTTTTAAGATTATCTATTATCATTATCATTTTTATTTATCATTTTTATTTTAGTTAGTAAGTATTTGTTTAAGCTTTAGATGCTATTTATAAAGTAAACCTTAAGGTCTGAAAAACCTAGTTTCTGTCGATTGACGCTAAATCCTAGCGTATTTAATCACTCACAAAGCTAGTTACAGACTAAAGTACAGATTTAATATTTACTTTATAAACGGTTTATTAGAGTTCTATTAAGCATATACTCAATTGATTTTTAGCATACAGCGCACTAGTTTTTTGTGAA
This sequence comes from Calothrix rhizosoleniae SC01, assembly GCF_900185595.1. Lineage (GTDB taxonomy): Bacteria > Cyanobacteriota > Cyanobacteriia > Cyanobacteriales > Nostocaceae > Calothrix_A > Calothrix_A rhizosoleniae. Next base: position 2,090 of record NZ_FYBH01000240.1, on the reverse strand, counting down.
TTTTTATAAATTTTCGTGCTTGGACAAAAAACCATGAATCGTTAGTACATACTTATGCTAATATTCCCCTCTACCTAAAACCCATAAATTTTAAGTAAACTTATCGAATTATTACTTAAAAGCTGAAGATTATTGACAAGTAAGGAGAATTTATAATTAGATTTAAGTAAATCTAGAAAGTGTTGGGGTGTGTTGACAGTGACAGTCATGATTAAGAAAAAGGGTTTGTCTAGAGCTTTCCCAATACGGTTCGTTTAAGCTTGACAAGCACGTAAACTGGGTATTGTCATCAGGGTGTGAACAGCAAAAATGCCAAAGTTAAACAAAAAGAAATATGTGCTGATAATTCCCGATGGTGCTGGGGATTTGTACCGCGATCGCGAGGGGAAATCGCCTTTGGCCTTAGCTCAGATTCCCCATATTGACCAAATTGCTAGATTCGGTATCTGTGGTCGTATGCAGACCCTTTTCCCTTCTCTACCGCGAGGTAGTTTAGTCGCACAGTTAGGAATGTTCGGTTGGAATCCTTACCAATACTACCCTCAAGGTAGGGCATCAGCAGAAATACTGGCCACCCACGGGATTGACCTTGACGAGAAAGATATCGCTTTCAGAGCTAATTTCGTGCGGATGGATGGTTCATTACTGACGAGCTACAACGCCAATTATATTAAGAGCGATCGCGCAGCACCTTTGGTTGAAAAAATTAATGTAGACCTCAAGGCTCAATTCCCTGAATTTGAGCTTTACCATAACAGCGACTTTCGCAATACCCTAATTGTTCGCGGTGCAAATGTCAGCGCCAAGCAGTTAATCTGCCTTGAACCCCATGAAAATATTGGTTGTCAGTTCGATATGGCCAAGCTAATTGGGGGCAAAGATTCTCAGGGTAAGCTGTTTGCAGAGCGTATCAACAAATATCTGCTTCAAGTTACCAACCTTCTGCGCTTTGAAGCCGCTAACGCCATCTTTCCCTGGAGTGCTTCAGAAGCCTTTCAATTACCTTCTTTCTCCGAAAACACCGGTTTTTCTAACAAGGTTGGTATAATCGGGGCGATGGACTTCTTACGTGGGATGGCGATCGCTGGCTCAATGGATTTCTTCCCCGTCGGTTCAGGCTGTCCTAACACTGACTTCCAAGCTAAAGCCAACCAAGTTATTGAGCTTATCAGGAACGATTACGGGCTGATTATCTGCCACATTAACGCCACTGATGAAGCTTCTCATATGGGAAGCCTTGACCTCAAAATCAGCAGCTTGGAGGCAATCGATCAATTCATCGTCCAACCAATCATCAGATACTTCCACGAACACCTGCACGAACTTGGTGGAGTAATGGTTGTTCCGGATCATTATACCAATGTTCTTCCTCATCAAAACGGAGAGAAGCGTGTTAATGCCCACTCCCTCGATCCAGTACCCTTTGCCATTTGGAACGGTATAAACAATGACTCCGTTGAGGAGTTTACTGAAGAGAGCATGTGTCAAGGCAGGTATGGAAAAGAACCAATCTCTTCCCTTTCCCTGATTGAGCTTTTGACAGGTAAGAGTAACGGAAATATCCCTAATATCATCAATCCAGTTCACAATGAGGAAATTGAGTATGCGATTTGATGAAATTACTCACATGGTTGGCAACACGCCCTGTGTCAGATTTGTTTCTCAAGAAACCGGCAAAGCCAACCTGTTTATCAAGCTCGAAGGCTACAATCCTACGGGAGCAGTTAAGGATCGTGCATGCCTCTCAATTATCAAAACCATGTTGGAGCAAGGTAAGCTACAGCCAGGGATGACACTCTTGGATGCCTCAAGTGGCAACTTTGCTACTTCTGTCGCTTACTTGGGAAAAATCTTGGGCTATCCCACTGAAGTTGTCGTCAGCTCGAAGTTAACACAAGACAAACGTAATTTTATCGAGTATTTTGGTGGCAAGATCCGGCAAATGGGTAACTTTACCATTGAAGGGAACAAATATTGTCACCAGCTAGTTGAGCAAGATAGCTCCAATCATTATTGTTTTCTGGATCAGCTTCATAATTGGGCAAATCCACAAGCCCATTACGAGACTACTGGTGCAGAAATTATCCCTC
>NZ_FYBH01000334.1 GCF_900185595.1 Calothrix rhizosoleniae SC01 | reverse complement strand
CTTAGTTACATATAAATATGGTTTTGCAGCTGCAATAGGAATTATTCTTTTGTGGGAGAATTATGCTGTTAGAGCTGATGATTTTTCTTTGTTGAAGGAATTTAAAAAAGATAATAATTATAATAGCTTAGTAGCACAAGTTACACCTGATTCCACTATAGAACCAGAAGCTGATACTCAACGCGATCGCTTTTTGCAACCATTACCAACTCCCACTCCCATTCCTGAAGACAATCAGCCTACTATCAATGCTCCGGCGACTGAAGAAGTTAAGCCATCTGAAGAAGATCGCAGTTTCTTTGTTGAAAAAATCGAGGTTGTAGGGAATACAATTTTGAGTTCTGAGGAAATTATTCGTGAAACTCAACCTTTTGAAGGGAAGAATGTAACTGTCAAACAGTTGGGAGAAGTTGCGGATAAAATTACTCAGCTTTATCTAGACAAGGGTTATATCACATCTAGAGCAGTATTAGCAGACCAAAAAGTAACTGATGGAATTGTCAAAATTGCTGCGATAGAAGGAGGTGTGGAAAGCATTAATATCATAGGAGCAGCTAAAACGAAGAAAAGTTATATCCGATCGCGGATTCAATTAGCCAAGCTCGATCCTTTAAAAAAGAGTGAGTTGGAAGACCAACTGAGATTACTTAAAGCTGACCCGATATTTAAAAATGTAGAAGCAACTCTCAAAGCTGGCAAGAAGTTTGGTAAGAGTATTTTAGAAGTGCGCGTGACAGAGGCTAATCCTTTCAATGTGGCTTTAAACTTCGATAACTATTCTCCCCCTAGTGTGGGTTCAGTCAGATACGGAATAGGATTTGGTTACAATAATTTGACTGGTTCCGGCGATCAAATCTATGGTTCCTATAACCGTTCAACAACGGGTGGTGCGAATATTTATGATTTTGGCTATCGCTTACCACTCAATCCGATGGATGGTAGTTTACAGTTTCGTGTTGCAGTTAACGATTATAAAATTACCGACTCTGATTTTGCTGCTCTGAATATTGAAGGTAACTCAGAATTCTACGAAATTAGCTATCGTCAACCACTAATTCGCTCGACTCGTGAAGAATTAGCTTTGTCTATAGGTTTTGCATTTCGGGATGGTCAAACTTTTTTAGATAATCAACCCCAAGCTTTTGGTTTCGGACCCGATAGTAATGGTGTTACCCGCACGAGTGTATTTAAATTTGGGCAAGATTATATTAAGCGAGACAAACAAGGAGCTTGGACAGGGCGATCGCTATTTAGTTTAGGAACTGGCTTGTTTGACGCTACAACGAATGGTAGTTCTAATCCTGACGGTCAATTTTTGAGTTGGTTGGGTCAAGCTCAACGAGTACAACGACTAAATCAGGATAATTTGCTGATTGTCAGATTTGATGTGCAATTAACCCCAAATAGCTTATTATCTTCAGAACAATTTGTTATAGGTGGTGGACAAACATTGCGTGGTTATCGACAAAATGTACTTTACGGTGACAATGGACTGCGGTTGTCAGTGGAAAATAGGACTACTGTCATGCGTAATAAAGCTGGACTTCCCACTCTGCAAGTTGCACCATTTTTCGATTTTGGTACTATCTGGAATAATCCGAATAACCCCAATAGATTCCCCAGGGAAAAATCTTTGACAAGTCTTGGCTTAGGACTATTGTGGAAACCAATACGTGGTTTAAATGCACGATTAGATTACGCAATTCCATTAGTTGATATTCGCGATCGCGGTGATAATATCCAAGATAATGGCTTCCACTTTAGTATTAATTACACTACAGCAGGATTTTAATACTAAGGATATTCATAGAGTGCGTTATTGCCAGAGCATAGCGCACCATCACACCCACCGCTCATTATTTTGCTCTCATGGCTTTACCAAGGATTACCAATCATTGTAAATGCCGACCAATAGTAAGGATGAGTGAAATTAGTAATTTTATCTTTTGATAAATTTTCCACGACTTTTGGTGGTAAAGGTACTCCTCTAGTTGAAGTCCGTAACGGACCATTTTCTACTTTAATTTCTCCTTTGAGCATAGCTATTTGAGCTTGACGTAGTGCTTCGGATTTAGTTGAAACCTTTCTTAATTGTTGATAAAATTCAACCATTAATCCTAAAGTCGCACTGTCATCAACATTCCATAAACTACCCAACGCGGTTTTTGCACCGGTTTTAACTGCTAAACCTCCAAAACCTAATTCAGCTCCTTTCTCTCCCAATGCTGTGCGACAAGCGCTAAGTACTAATAGTTCTACAACTGATGGATTATTCAAATCTAATTGTCGAAACTCTGTTAGCTTCAAATTTTGATTCCATAGTTTAATAAAGTGATTGTCTGGTGAACCTTTACGGAAATACCCATGAGTTGCTAAATGCAGAATACCAAATGGTTGAGATTTATGGATTGATTTGAGCTTGTCAAAAGTAAAATCTTTGTTGAGAAAGTTTTTACCTTTCCATACACCTCCTGCGATGGTATTTACTTCTTGAGGTACAGCAGGTAGAGGATCATCATCTTTAAATTCAGACATCCCCATGGCTAGAACCTGAGCATTTCTTATGTCTTTGTAAGTTGTATCAGTTAAACTTAAACTAGGTGTAAAACCTACACTATATTTTTCTACTAGAAATTGTTTACCATCATGGAGAGCAGCTAAGGGAATGGAGCGCAGTTTTTCATCAGTGATGAAGAGTAAATTATTAATACCTCTAGTTTTTAGCTCTTGTTCTAAAGGTAATACCATCCATTTATATAACTGCTGAGAATGAGGTAAGAATTTATTATTATTAGGTTTCAAGACTGCTCTATAAAAAGCTTTAGCCGTATCAATTATTTGTTCTTTGTTGGCTGTATTTATGGTCTTGCGAATTGCTTCGCCATTTGCTGTAACAAGTACCAAATCTAGTCGATTAAATGTTCGGATTTGTTTATTCTGTTTGTTTTGTTTTGAAGCAATATTTAATTCAATGGGGTTAAAACTTGCATAAATAATTGCTGGGTTAACTCCTGCTTCTTTTTGAATTTTTAACAATATTTCACGAGCTTGAACTAAACTAACCCTCTCTCTTTTAGAAAAGTTAAAATATGATTCGTAAGCAGCTGCGAATTTGTTGTCAACATCAGAGAGAACAGAATCAATACTAATGGAAGGTAATTGATTATCAATAAATTTGGGCGGTTCAACTGGTAGTTGTTGTATATTTTGAGTATCTTCCTGTGATACTGCTGTAACTTCTACGGTTTTTGGTGTTGATGAAACTCCATCACTACCACTAATAATAAAGGCGTTAATTTTACCACCAATATTATTGGGGGGAGTATATTCTAATTTATCGCCAGGAAACAAACGAGTTCCTGAAGTTACAACTTCGCCATTTCTTGTCAGTCTTCCAGTGATGACTTCGTCTATTTGCACAAAAGTATTGTCCCCATCAACATCACTTAAGGATGTTTTTAAGTCCTCAAAAGTGAATTCGGTCGATTGATTTTCTGTAGTAACTAGTTTGAAGTCTGTTGTGAGAGTTGGTGGAGAATTAACTGATGTGATCGTAATACCATTGGGAGTATTATTAGCATTACCACCATTGGGAAGTACGGGGAACTCTTCAGGAATACCACCATAACCAGCAGTAATTCTTGAATTTACACCAGCATCAATATTTCCTTGAATCCCATTTTCACTTGCATCACCGACTTTAAATGGTACGTTATTTGGTCCTCCACTATGTGTAATTGCAATTGCACCACCATTATCATTGCTACCAAAAGAGCTTAGAGAACCGCCAATTTTGATAACACTACTGTTGCTAGTTAAAGTAATTTTCCCCCCATCACCAGAGAAACGACTGTTACTAGCAATTCCCGCAGCAGTAGTAATACCACCATCGGCAATAATACTAATTTCTCCACCATTCACATCAGCTTCACTAGCTATGCTGACTACATCATCTGAACTAACCGGATTCACAGAATTGCCAGTATTTCTCGAAAAAGCACTTTGTGCATTAAATGAGCCACTTGTACGAATGTCAATTTTACCACCATCTCCACCATCCAGATTTCTAGTACTAATTGTGCCAACAGTGATAGAAGTTGGAACTAGCTGATTTCCAATGGTGATGTTACCTGCTGGCTGTGCCCTGTCGTTACGTGCATTTAAACTACCAGCTACATTCAGAGTCCCAGGAGTATTAATTTCTATGGAATTGGCAAAGATACTATTGTTACTACCATTTTCAATTCCCTGAATATTAATAGAACCTTGACGGGAAATGATACTTACATCTCCGTTTTTGTTACTGTTATTAGAACCAGCTTTGATAAAACCTGTAGTAATGTTGCCGCTAGCGTCCACAATTACAGAATTGCCATTACTAGAAATAGATGTATCAATATTGCCTACAGCAACATCACCATTTATTACGGTAACTCCCGAGCCAGATAATGTAATAGTACCGTCACCATTATTTGTAAACCTATTTGCATTATTACCATTTCCTGCTGTCAGTAATTGAGGCAGAGATAGAATAGGTAAACTCCAAGTATTAGGTTGGCTTAGACTTGCTGGGAACAATTGAATTTCTAAACTTAGAAGACTTCCTGGTTCTGTTAAAGTAACCAAAGTATTACCAGAAACCGTTGCAATATTCACTTGGTTACCTGATAATTGTCCAGTATTAATGACAGTACCAGCAATTAAATTTAAATTACCTTCACTGACAGTCAAATCACCTCTAATATCAATACCTCCTGGCTGACTCATGGTAAAACCAAAAGCATCAGGATTACCAGTCAAAGCTGTATAGTTATTATCTCCAGATGCACTGAACCAATTATTGGAGCCAAAACGAATACCGTTAGCAGTAGTAGCTGTAAAATTTCCATTCACATCAAGAGTCGCGCCAGAGCCAAAAATGATTCCTGCAGGATTCATTAGGTAGAAATTGACTGGACTCTCAATCACACCATTGATGATAGAAGGGTCACCACCATTTACACGATTGAGAATGTTTTGAATACTACGATTTGTTACTTCAAAATCAACCGTTTGATCTTGCCCAACATTAAACTGATCAAAACTGTGGAAAAGGTTTACTCCCGACACCCTACCACCATTGACATCAATTAAATTGCCATTAGTTGTAATTTGCGTATTAGTATCGTTAGGGGCTGCTGGTGTAATTTGCGCTTTTACTAGTTCTGCATCTAGCAAAGCAGCCAAAGAAGCTAAAGCCAACCAGAAACTAAAATTCAAGAAAATAAATAAATGAAACCGAATAATTCTCAACATAAGAAAAATCTTCCATACAAGTTATTGACTTGTACTTTGTTTTGCTACGATTTGACTAATATATGCAATACTGATTTGCACAATTAAGATATTTAATTTAACTCCATTAATTAAATTGGCAGTATTAATTGAGATATACAACTAGCTAGTACTAGAACACATTATTTTTGCCTCATTAAAGGAGTGGGAGTATCTGACTCCCTATTTCCAAGCAGGGAGCGAGACGCTCCCACTACAATTGTTTTACCCATCACAATTGATGTGGTAGAAAACTGGTAGAGCATGGCATAAATAAACAGACGACTATTAACTTGGAATAAAAAGCTTACATTTTAAGCCTTTACACCTCTTGTCTTTTTACTCCTAACTTCACATACTAGATCAACAAATAAAATCTAATATCCTGTGTGGAATTGCACATTAAGACATCATTTTTTCACATAGCTACAAACTGCATAATTTTTCTCTCAAAATAGCTTTGTTTATCCTGTTATAAATGAGATAAAAAATTTGCTTCCATATTTACTGCATAGCCTAACTATACTTTTACCATAATGCATAGAAATATACAAGCAATCTTAGTTGTCTTCCTTTATCTCACATGCACTTAAAATAAAGTTTTTTATTATACTTATTATGCTTTGCGATTACGTACAAGTATTTACTTTCACAACAGTGTGAAAACTATTGTAAAACTTTGCGGAGAACTCAGCATATTTTCTGTAAAAATATATAGATGTGTATCTTAGTGTATGGGTTATTGTAAAAGATATTTTATAGAATCGAGAAAATACTAAGGAGTTGTCTAAAATGTCTTTTAAATTGAACTTAAAATATTTATTAAGTTTCCTTACTGTATTGAGCACTTTGGCTTTGACTGGTAATCAAACTGTTGCTAAAAATCGCTTTCCCACAACATTCCATTGTATTAGCCAGCGAGATGGTTCATTGGTTACGGTTGCTCGTAGAGGAAGGCGACAAACCAGTCCATTATTTATTTGGAAGAGTACTGGTTGGGGTCCGAAGTATCCACCCCAAAAACGTTGTAGGATTGTTGGTCAGCGCCTAACAAAAGCAGTTGCAGCAAATGGCGGAAAGTTGAGTGGGTTATACATGACTCATGGGATTGTCAATAAGTATCCAGTAATTTGTTACATTGACGATCCGAATGGAGGCTGCACATCTAGCAATATTTTATTAACTTTACCACTCTCAGAAAAATCAGTTCGGAAAAGAAATGAGGTTCTGCGTAGCATAGCCGAGTTCAGCAAAAAAGGTACTGGCAGTGCCTTAACTAGGGGTGTATTTTCTGTCGATATGGAAGATATAAATAATGCCTTCACGGAAAGCACTGTTGACAAATCTTCTAATACTCAAACATTTCCTAATACAACTCCCATTGTTCCTACTCGCAAAACTATACCTTCGTCACAAACTCCTGAAGAAGATATGAGTATTTAGAATCATAGTTGCATATAGTCAGTCTCTTTTGAACAATCCCCTACCTATAGGGGATTCGTTAGGGCTTGGTGTTCGCCTAGTGCAGCGTTAGCTGTAAAAGTCCTTTAGTTGGGGGTGGTGGAAAATTCCAGTGTGTTGTTAGTATACTGTAATACTTAAACTTATTCTTATTTCAGACTGCAATTGTGAGCTTCCTATCACTCGTGTCAACATCTTTGGGTATAATTTTTGCTAATATTTTTATACAAGCTTGTTCTTTATCCCCACCTGATGACTTGGTTATTTCCCTTAAAGCAGGAAAAAGCGGATATCCAATCAAGAAATCAGCACTAAGTAGTCAAACGCGAAATACCCCAACCCCAGTAACTGAAATTGCCAAACAAGTTACAGTAAGAGTATTAACTAAATCTGGTGCTGGTTCTGGAGTTATCATCTCTCGTAAAGGTAAAACCTACACTGTTTTAACTTGTCAGCATGTAGTAGTTGAAAGCAAGGACGCTAAACATAGCATTATGTCTGCTGATGAGAAAATTCATCCTGCAAGGTTGAAATCTGTACCCCAATTGCGTGGTTTAGATTTAGCTATAGTAGAGTTTGATAGTGAAAAATCCTATCGAGTAGCCAAATTAGGTAATTCTAATATTTTGTCTACTGGTTATTTGCTTTATGCCGCAGGTTTCCCTAATTATAATACTATTGATAAAAATACTATAGAAGATACTTTTGACTGGGGGATGAAGGCTTTTAAATTAACTCTAGGAAAAGTTAACTTAATTTTAAAAAAACGTTCTCTTCCTGAGGGATATAGTCTTGGTTATACTAACGAGGTTAAACTGGGTATGAGTGGTGGCCCAGTTTTAAATGAGAAGGGTGAATTAGTTGGGATTAATGGTCGCTTAAAGTATCCTTTACAGGGTATAGATGTTTTTACTTTTGATAATGGAACGAAGCCTTCTATTAAAGAATTTGAGAGAATGGAAGCATTAAGTTGGGCAATTCCTACAGTTAAATTTAGAGCATTAACTGAATAATATAAATTGATATCAAAACACTTAAAAAGTATAAAATTATATATATATTTAATTGATAAGTCCTAGGCAATTTTGTACAAATTTATCTAGAAAGTTTTGATTCCAATATGCTAGTTGCTTTGCTTGCTGTTGAGCATTTTGAGTGATTTGAGGCAGATAAGTAGTTGCATCTAAAAGTGTTTGTTTTATAAAGGGTGGTAATATTGCGATCGCAACTCCTAAATCAATTAATTTTTTTGCTGTTATTGATGTTTCTAAATCCTTAGGAAAAATAATCTGAGGAATTCCTGCTAATAAGCAAGTTATCGATGTTCCAAAACTGGCATGATGTAGTGCAAATGATTTACCTTTAAGGATACATTTTAAATCGCCAAAATTATAATTAGCTTTGAATGTATCTAATACTAAATAACGGTAACACCAATCATCCATTAAATATGCCCAAGCTTCACCATTTTTGCCCCAGAGATTTGGAGGAAATGGTGCGGAATGAATACCCACATAATCAGCTTTACCGCCGCGCACATCAGCATATGGATCTAATTCTGGAATAGCAAAAATAAAAGAGCGATCGCCATTCAGTAAACATCCCAATGAATCGTGGAATCCTGTAACTTGTTTGACATTTTCAACTACTCTTTGAAAACGTTTGATAGCATCATCTGGTATTGGTGAATCACGAAGGGGTGGAAATTTTTCTACTGGTGGCGGTACGGTAAAGCCATTACCAACTACAATAGTAGGAACTATGCCCTTAGCAGCTAATACTAGTGCTGGTGTATAATCAGCAATAATGATTGATGGTTTGACTATGTTAATGAGATTTTGCCATGCTTGAAGATGAAAATCTAAGGTTAGAACATCATTAAAACCAAACATATATAAAATATCAGTAAAAAATAACATTTATTATCCCCTTTGTTATCTAAAGTTTTAAAGATGGGTTGAGGTGCTTTGACTACCTTACCTGGAAGAGTTAGTCCTTTAATTTGGGAATTTTGCACAGCAAAAACTGATTTTATCCCATAATTTTGCAACTCATGAGCAATTGTAGCTAATAAATGTAGATGTCCTTGTCCTCCTCCAATTTCCCATGCAAGTAGTACTGTAGCCATTTCCCTATACCTCTACAAGATGAACTTGTATTTTTCTCGTTTTAAACCTAATTTCACCTAAAAACCTTAATCCTATAACATGATTTTGGCATCGCTTCCTGATGTCGCAATGATACATTTGAATATTTATAAACTAAAAGGTTTTAATACCGGACAGGATTCAGTAATCAGGGTAAACAAGTATTTATTATTACTTGATGCCACTTTGATGCTTAAGTGAAGGTTAATATATGGATGATTAGTCATCATGGGACATTATGTACAGATATCTTGCATTACAAATGGTCTAATGGTAGTCTGCGATCGCAGAAGCTTATTATTAACAGCACAAATTATTAATATTCAATAATTTATATTATGGAAATAAATCTTAATTATTCTGATTGAATAAAATAAAATTGAAATTTCTAGCTAGATTGCATAGTCAATAACCCACCGCTAATCGGAGTACCGATGTAGTGGGAGTATCTAGGAGGGAAGACAGATGACAATCAAAAGATAATACCAAAAAATTATTTTATTGATATTTTATCTCCATCTTCGACATCGCAATTTTCTACTCATTAACTAGGTTGTAATGAACACCCCATCTAAAGCAGATTCTTGGATTGGTCATTTCATTGACAATAATCAACGCTACCGTCTTGACGCAAGACTGGGTGGTGGTGGTATGGGAGATGTTTTTTTAGCAACGGATACCCGCGTAGGAATACAAGTAGCATTAAAATTACTTAAAGAAACTTTGGTAGGAGTTGACGAATTAACTAAACGTTTTGAGAGAGAAGTAACCATATCAGCAGCCTTAAAAAATTTACATATTGTTGAAGTCAGCGACTATGGAGTAACTTCCCAGGGTAACCCCTTTTATGTCATGGAATACTTACGGGGAAAGACTTTAGGGAAATTAATGCGAGAAAAACAATATCTCTGTGTGGAAGAAACAGTCAATATTATTAGCCAGGTTTGTGAAGGATTGCGCTATGCTCACCAAGGAGTACCTCTGCGGCATAGTGATGGAAATAGCGAGCATATACGGGTAGTGCATCGCGACCTCAAACCGGATAATATTTTTATAGTTTCTACAACTGGGGGTGACTTAGTAAAAATTCTGGACTTTGGTATTGCCAAAGTTTATGGTGACTCCCTTGAACAAACAAATTTAACTAAAACTACCACTTTTTTGGGAACTGTTCGTTACGCAGCACCAGAACAACTTAGAGGTGATAAAGAAATTGATGGTAGAGCAGATATTTACAGTCTGGGTATCATTATTTATCAAATGTTAAGTGGGAATGACCCTTTTGGCTTTAGTACTCAACAACGTCGTAGCAATGAATCTTCTTGGATGTTAGCTCATATCTCCGCTCCACCCATACCATTAAGACAGCAACCTAGTTGTAAATATTTATCACCGGAATTAGAAGCAGTGGTAATGCGATGCTTGCAGAAAGAAGCTGATCATAGATTTACATCAGTGGAAGAATTGCAACAAGCATTGTTTAATGCAGCCAATGCTTTGGGAACTAACAGTGGAGAAAACTTAGTTGAGGGTACCATAGCTCAGGTACACAGACAGCAACCTTTAGAAATTGATACTCAACCAAATGTTTATTATCCACCTCAAGTTGACGAAACAGATGTTCAAAGTATACCTAATTCGCGATCGCCCCAAGAAGTTGAGTCAGAAAGTTCAAGTAAAAAATCGAGATTACCTACTAAACTTATTTTAAGTGTAAGTATTGGAATAGGGGTGTTTGGAGTAATCATATCCTACAATTTTATTCTTCCTTGGTTTGCACTACAAAAAATTGAAGCTTTATCTAAGAACGGGGATTTTATTGGTTGCATTAATCAAGCTTATAAATTTCCTCAAAATAGTTATTACTACTCAAAATCTCAAGGATATATGCAAGGATGTGTTAGTCAGGTTATGAAAAAATTAAAGATTTTTATGATGAAGGTAGATTCGATGAGTGTAAAGAGGAAGCGGAAAAAATTCCCCAAGATATTCCTAATTATTCAAGGGTTGAAAAGATATTAAATGAATGCAAGAGCATCTAGTTTTAATATACCAAGACTTGTTTGCGGAGAGAGCGATCGCTCTCTGTTTGGAATTTGAAAAAAATTTGAAACAAGGCAAAAACAATTTAATTTGTATATAAAAAGCGAGCAAGATGGTCACACTACAATAATCTATTTTTTCTATATTAAACTTTAGTAAACAATGGTTTACTAATAACACTACGGCTGATAATGATAGCGACAAGAAATAATTGTGAGGTAATCATCATCTACAGCATAGACAAGACGATGGGTATCATCAATACGACGCGACCAAAATCCAGATAAATTTTCTTTCAATGCTTCAGGTTTACCAATTCCCTCGAAAGGAAGGTTTTTAGTTTCTTTTATCAGTTTATTAATTCTTTTTAAAGTTTTTTGATCTTGACTTTGCCAATAAATGTAGTCTTTCCAAGCTTCATCAGTCCAAGCTAATTTGCGGTTACTCATCTAATAGGTTTTTCTCTACAACTTCACCTTGTTTATATTGAGCAATAGAGCGTTCTAAATGAGCAGCATTTGCCGGAGATTTCAATAAATAAACAGTTTCAAGCAAACTATTAAAATACTCAAGAGACATAACTACAGCATCGTCAGCATCTCGTCTAGTAATTATGGTGTAGTCTGCATCATTTACGACTTGATCTAATATGGCTTTTAGTTTGTTTCTCGCTTCGCTAAAACTTACTATTCTCATTGGTTAGACTTGTCTGCTTACTTGTACAAGTATAGCATGGTGAGATGTGTTAGTTTTGGGGTGTTGGGTTTCGTTCTTCAGTCCAAACTATACTCTATAATTTTGAAAGAATAGGAATAAATAAATTAGGAAACAAGCTGTGGTAAGCGTAATATCAGAGCATATTGAAATCACACCTGGTGTTTATGGAGGAAGACCTCGTATTGCTGGTTTTGAGTATTATGGGATTGTTTATTGTATCGCTCATTCATATTGGTAAATTTCCTGTGTGCAAATCAAGGGTTTATGGCTGGAAAATTTTATCGACTAAAGTCTAATAAAATCTGACAAAAACTACTAATTGTGGTTGGTGCGTGACGCTCAAACTGCATTATTGACATTACAGAATTATCAAAGCGTCACACACCCTTCACCCTTGTATATTAAGAAGAGAACAAGGGGGAGGTTAATCGCACAACCCATGCTGCATATAACAAACCACGGCTTCAGCTGTTGGTAAATTAGTTGCTAATAAAACCTGGTTAATATTACACAATCTCAAGAATGTCTCTTCATTCGCTTGTCCCGGCTGGGGTTGTAATAAATCTCTGAGGAAAATCACAGCTAAAATCTCATCTGAGTTAATCAATGAAGCAATTCTTTGATATCCCCCAGATGTAGCTGCGGGTATTGCTTCGCTGACAATTATCCCTGTTTTCTCTTCTAGACTTTCACTTACAGAATCCCAGGTCATCGTTAAGCAACCAGAAAATAATTTTTGATTCTTTGTGACAAAGCTTACAAGTTCTGATTGCTTGCTTTCATGGGCAATTAATACTGTATATTTTTGAGTCACAACTGCGGGTAACTGACTTTCACTAGTGGTTTCTAATATTTCCTCTGGTTGAGTTTCTTCTACTGAAGCAACTTCTTCATCCTCAGTAGTAGAGACAATCTCATTGACAACAGGTATATCTTCTAAAACTTCTGTTTCAGAACTAGATTGTATATCTTCTTCTAGCTCATCGATTTGAGGATTTGCATTTGCATCTATAGTTGCAGCATCATCAATTACTGATTCCTCTGCTTCTTGATTTTGTGATTCTCCAGATTCTCCAATACCAATGTCGCCTTCTTCTAATGTAGGAATTTCTACATTATCTGCAACTAGTAATTCAGACTCGACCTCTTCTGTTGTGGAACTAGACAATTCCTCAGATTGATTACTTACCTCTTCTTGATTACGTTCTTGGACATGGGTTTTATCCAGTAATTCACCATCCAGTAAATTATCACTGACATCTTCTGAAGTTTCACGAATTAACTCTGCTTCTTCACTAACAATGTTGCGAGATTGAACGATTGTGTATTCTGGAGTCGCAAAGGCTTCGGAATCTTCTGTTTCTGCTATTGGAATATCAGGGGTAGCAATACTATCAGTATCAGATTCATCTTCAGAAGTTTGCACAACTTTATTTTCAATGAGCTGCGGTGCTACCAAATCTGGTTGTGGTGTTGTTATCTCTACTGCACTGTCAATCTGAACAGAATCATTAGTTTCAGAATTTATAACTTCAACTTCATCTGCTGTTTGCACCTCTTCTGCAATAGGAACACTTATATCTACCTCTGCGACTTCATTAACAACATCTTGGTTACTAAGAACTTCTGGCTTTTCACTCTCTATATTTTTTGTTGATGGGTTTTTAGCAAATAATGCTGGATTGATAATTCTAACCACCGTTTCTGCTGGTTGATCCATAGAAGCAGTGTCTTCCATCACTAAGACATAATCCCCTATACGGATAATATCTCCATCACTTAATAAATGTGTTTGATTTTGTTGAATTACCTTGTTGTTAACTATTGAGCCATTTCTACTACCGAGGTCACCAAAGTAATAATTGCCACTTTTATAGAAAAACTTACAGTGAAATCTACTGACATCTGGGTCATCTAAAACAAAATCAGCATCGGGAGAACGACCGATCACATATTCTTTACCTCTAGGGGTTTCTAAAGATAAATCTAGTTCTTGTATTTCGCTTAATGCTTGTGCATGACTAATTTTTACTTTCATAATCATTTTTGGTTAATTTTATTAATTTCTGTTACCCAACGCTTACGAGTAGGGTGTTCTAAATTCAAAATATCATCTTGCGACCAATGGAAATGATAAGCAATAAAAGCTACCTCCTCATAGAGATTTTCTAAGGGGTAGCTTATGACTCCCCCGCCAGTTCTAGCCTGACTGAAAAATGATGATTACAGTGGGGACATTGTGTAGGAATGTGGGGGTTTCCTTGTTGATTAATGCGATTATAAAATTCTCTGAGATAGCTAATATCAGCTAAAATTAAATTTTCGATTAAATCAGGGGTGACGACATTTAAGCTACCAAGGCGAGTAATGACCCGCGAAAGCATACATAAAGAACCGTAAGCGGGATTTTCCTGAACTTGACGTTCCTGTTGTACTAATATTTCATCTTTAGCAGTAGCTAAACGCATAATTCCATGACGATGCACTCTGTTTTTGTCGTCAATTAATCCTCTAGGAAGAGTAAAGTCAAATTCAGTACAGAGATGATCCTTTTTACGGGGCATAAGCAAGTATTTAGTGCTTTAACTATAAACAAGTGTTTGGGCAGAGTTTAAGGAATTTTCTGGGACAGAAACTTCTAATGGAGAATCTGATGTAGCAGTTTCTGTTGTTAATCCGTTGATTCGACGGTAAAAATCTTGTAAGTAGTTTAAATCTTCAGCAAAAAAATTTTCTACTATTGCCGGACTGACTTCTGATAAAGCACCCAAACAGTTAATTACTCTCGATAAAATAATGATAGTAGAATAAGCTGGATTAGCTTTAACTCTGGGATCGCGCAGGGGTGAAATTTCATCTATTGCTGTGGCTAATCGCATTACACCCTTACGGTGAAGATTACCTTCTGTGTCTAGGAATCCTTTAGGTAGGGTAAATTCAAACTCTGTTTGAAACATAATATATTCTTCTCCACAATTTTTTCTACTAAATAAAATATCTACGCTACTATTTCACTCGTTTGAATTCCTCAAAAGCAACTTCAATTTCTTCTATTTCAATATCGGAACTACGAGCATTAACATCAGCAATTTTATAACTTATTGGCCATGCACCAGCAAGTTCAAATCTAGCAAGTTCTTGATTTGCTTGATTGTAAACTGATAAAGCTAGCATTTTTCGCTGCTTACTCCATTTACCATTTTGAACATTTTCAAACCACTGCCAGAAATCTATAGAGTTAGTCATACCCTTACGCAAAGTGATATTGCCACTCTTAATGTTGCCTGGAAGCTTAGTTCTAACTACCATACCTTTTGCTTTCCCCTTTGCCCCCCATGTTTGAGAAGTTACTTCACAAATCTCAATGGCATCTTGGGTTCTTTTGAAACCTTGACATTCTAGAAAGAAACAATCAGCTTCTTTCTGACCATTTAATGTTAGTCCCAAATAGAAACGACTGGCAGTGAGAATTTCATTTTTTTTGTCGTTTGCTTGAGCCACTTCCTTAATATTTACTCCTTTACTGATGAAACAACACCAATACAACCTGATACAGCACTTTGCATGTAAATGAAGTACAAGGCTAAATACAAAAGCTTTTGTGGGATGGGCATCCCTGCCCGTCTGAATGTACTTTATTAAAATGAAATATGCTGTATAAATGAATTGAGAGTTTGGGAGTATGTTAAGCTCATGTTCCCATCCTCCCATTCTTTAATCAGTAGGTGAGATGAAATCATAATCCCACTATGCTTTAGGTATAGGAATGTTACTTCACTCTTTCAACACCCTCATGGACTAATTCAATAGTTTCCGTAGCCATTTCACCACCAGATGCAGTGAGAGTAGGACCTGTATATTTTACGGGATAGCAGTTTGCAATATTCCAACGAGCTGCTTCCTTATTTTGTTGATCGTAAGCAACTACTGATCCTGTTTTACGATTTTGAGACCATTGACGTTGGATCCCCATGTCTTCGTTACATTTTTTGTACCAGTCGTAAAGGTCTTTATCAACAGTTGCAATTACTTTAACTGTAATATTGGTGAATTTGACGACGGTGGGAGTTGCTTGGCGAAATATTTTACCTGCTTTAAGTAGGTT
>NZ_FYBH01000123.1 GCF_900185595.1 Calothrix rhizosoleniae SC01 | reverse complement strand
GCGTAGTCATTAGGCCATTAGTTCAGTAATCGAGAGCAATCACTAATCCTGTGGTAGAGGGGAGTGTGGGAAGTGTGGAAATTGTGGAAATTGTGCGGAAAATAAACAGTTTATGGCTCTTGATATGGCTCTAGTATTTCTAAAACTTCAAATTTGTATGATGGTGATACAACAAATCAGTAACCAACCCAGATGATTAATACCAATTTTAAAAATGATTATGACAGATGGAAAGAAAGAAAAGCTTATATAGCAACTCTTTCACAATCCAAAATCCAAAATGGTATAAGTTTTTATACATCTAGGCTGAAGACGTTGTTGTTCAATCAGATTTGTCAATTCTCAAAAAACCATCCTTCTTCTTCCAGGGTTTCTATTAATTGCAATCCTCGGGGATCTCCAACATTCAATATAGATGCTTTTGCATCTTCCCTCACTCCCAAGTCTTTATCTTCAGCAAAAGCTTGAATTATGGCATCAATGGCAGCACCATAAACTATATTGGATGGTAGTTCACGACATAATTGCCCAATTGTCCAAGCGCAGTTACTTCTGACTGCTGCAATTGGGTCTGTTAATAAGGCTTCTATTACGGGTGGAATTGCACCTACTACAGCTTCATAGCCGACATCAGCCATTTGAGCAAGAGAACTAGCCGCCCATAACCGGACTGCTGATATATCTGTTTTTAAAGCGACTGTGAGAGGAGTTAAACAACGGGCATCGCGACAATTTCCCAATGCCCAAACCACACCTTTACGCACGTAACCATTCCAATCTTGGTTCAGTTGATTAATCAGTGGTTCTACTGCATCTGAGCTGGGGTTACGTCCAATGCCGTAAGCAGCACTAACTCGCACTAAGGCACAAGTATCTGTTAATAAACGAATCAGATGGGGGGTAGCCCTTGCATCTTCAATGTCACAAAAGGCACGAGCCGCCAACATCCTTTGCTGGGGTTGGGGGTTTTTAATAAGGCTAACATTTCCTCTGGATCGGGTCTCAGCTCTTCCGAATCATCAGTGAGTGGTTCTATTTGATCTAGAGGGTCTAAAGGCTCTTCTAGGCCAATTTCAGCATCTAATATGATTAGTTCTTCTTCGTCATACATACTTAATCTCGTTTCCATCCCTGATTGGGATTAATTAATATATAAACCCCCAACAAGTGAAAGCCTAATTTGCAATCAGTTATCATGATACACTTTACCACCGTGTTATTTGTAGCTGGAAAATAGAAATTGAGGGGATGAAGTGATCACCAGAGAGTGAAGGGAATAGAATGTCAATCTTGTAGGGGTTTAATCTTCCACAGAGATTGGGTGTGATAACCAAACTTTTGATAAAGATTTAGTGCTGCTGTACTAGTTTGAAACACTTGTAATCCAATTTGCCGATCGTCTCTTGCTTTTGCCCACAATTCTAAATTTTCCATTAAGGCTGTGGCAATTCCCTGCCTTCGATGGGCTGGCATCACGTAAAGTAAAAAAATATGGGCGTGGCGCTCACCGTACACTTGATCAATGGCATTACCAGCCCATAAACAACCTACTGGTGTGTGAGGAAGCTGAACTAATCCCTGTACAGATTTATTTTTGCCGTGATCCTGTAAAAAATTTGCCCACCATACAGGTGTTTCTGAGGAAAGGTATTGCTCAACTGTTTTTTGTAGATGAGAAAAATTTTGCCCTGGAAATGTTTCCTCATAAGTCCGTTGCATGAACTTAATTAACAAGGCTTTATCTAGGGTAGAACCACGGCAAATATGATAATCAGGAGTTAGATTCAAGGGAATGAGGGAGGACGTGAAGGAATGTAGATATAAAGTGGCTTCTCCCAGGGTAGGAAGGAAAGACCTAAAACTAATAACTAATAACTGAAAGCTGTTCGCTAGTAATTGGTGCTGGTGCTGCCATATCTGAAGGTAAAAAGATGCGGGCACTAACTGCTACTAGGGCAAACAAAAATGTTAGTACCACAAGTAGGGGAATGATGTATTGCCGAAATATAGCCATGTTTTAGATTACTAGCAATGGGTGATTGATTGTACTTTCACAATCAATTTTATCGCAGTCTTCATACAAAAACTTCATAGAAGAAGAAAAGGATACAAGCCCTCAAATTTATTTTTGGAATCTCCCCTGCTCCCCTTCGGGTTGCGCCACTTGCTACAACGCGGGGAACCCGCGCAACGCAGTGGCTTACCTGCTCCCTTGTCCCCTGCCTCTGATTGACAGAGTTTAGGGCAGAGCCCATGAATAGCAAAATCACCTCATCCGATTCTACCGTCGATCGCGTTCCAAATCAGCGATCGCTCTTTCCCAATACCAATTTTCTGGCATTCCTGGATATTCTTGTTTGACTTTTGCCACTAATCTCTCCGCAGCATCTATATCCCCTGCTAACAAACTTACTAGCTTGTTTTCTAGGCTGGGGTTTATTGCCTTGGGTGGAGGGTTATTCGGTATATTGGAAATTACTCCTGTGACTTCAGACTGAGGCGAGTTAGATGGCTCACCATTGGGAAATGAAGGTGATTGGGATTGCTGTTTTCTCAGATCCCAAAATAAGGCATAGTAAACGATCGCAAAAATTATAATTAGGCTCAATGTACCTAAAAATGTCAGTAAATTGAGGTGCAAAAAGCCTAAAACTAGCTGAGAGATGACGTAACCTAGCAGCAGTCCAGTAATAAAAAGAATAAATGTGGCTGTAGAAATAACTACTTTGTGTCCCATAAGTCCTATAATTCATCTATAATTCCTGGTCTGAGTACTGCTAATGGTTGTTGGTTCCAGGGAGCGAAAAATGGCAATAATAATAGACCTGGCAATGCCGCAATAATACTGATAATAAAAAATATTGGCCAACCAGTGGTTTTGGCTAATATGCCAGCCGGAGCGACTAAAATATCTCGACTCACAGCCATGAGGCTAGAAAGTAAAGCATACTGGGTAGCAGAAAAACGCGGGTTACATAAATTCATTCAAAAGGCAACAAATGCGGCAGTTCCTAAACCAGCGCATAAATTTTCGATGTTGATTGTCAGCACCAAAAACTGGTAATTTTTGCCCAGATTAGCTAGTACCAGGTATGTTAAATTACTTAATGCTTGTAAAGCTCCAAATAACCATAAGGAAAGATTCAGACCAATTTTACTTAAAAATGCTCCCCCTGCGAAAGCGCCAACAATTGTAGCAATTAGACCCATACCCCCCTGAATTGCGCCAATATCGGTTTGAGTAAAACCTATTTGCAGCAAAAAGGGTGTGGACATATTGTTTACTAATGCATCGCCCAATTTATAAAGGACGATAAATCCTAAAACTAAGAAGGCTTGAACTACACCTCGACGTTGAAAAAAATCTCCAAAGGGTAATACCACTGCTTCTATTAAGGAGGCTGGTGGATTGACTGACTTGGGTTCTGGTGCAAATAGAGTCGCGAGAATACCAACTACCATGCACCCAGCCATGATTAGGTAAACTAATGACCAAGGTATTCTATCGGCTAGGATCAAGGCTAATGCACCCGTAACCAACATTGCGCCCCGATAACCCAAGACAAAAATTGCTGCACCTGCACCCATTTCCATTTGTTCTAGCACGTCGGTACGGTAAGCGTCAGCAACGATATCTTGAGTGGCACTAAAAAAAGCGATCGCTAGGGCATTAATAGCTAACAATTGTAATGCTTGTTTTGGCTGTTGCAAACTCATACAAGCGATCGCTAGCAATAAGCCTACCTGAATTGCAATTAGCCAACCCCGTCGTCTACCTAAAAATGGTAAGGCAAATCGATCTATTAATGGCGACCACAGAAATTTTAAGGAGTAAGGTACACCCACCAAACTAAACAATCCAATGGCTGATAAATCAACCTTTTCTAAGGTCATCCAAGCTTGTAATGTCTTGCTAGTCAAGAGAAATGGCAAACTGGAAGAAAAACCGACAAACAGTAAAGCTGCCATTTTCCGACTGCGAAAAACTTGCAGTAGGGATTGGATTATATTCACTGTGTTTGAGGTTCTCCTTATCTATTATCTATGGCAAATTGCAGCTATCTTGACATAATTTTGGTGTCATTTCACGCCAAGATGCCGAAAAGTTTACCTGAACCATGACTAACGTCAATTCCTGTCCAACCTCACTCCATCCCTCCATCCCTCCATCACTCAATCACTCCATCCCTCCATCCCTCATTTCCCAAACAGAGTGTTCCCTAATCTCCACCCCATGTTCCTCAAGACACTTTGTCCAACCATTAAGAGTACCAATCTCACTTTTATTGTTCAGCAATCCTAATTCTTCTTCCTGTTGAGTGAGTTGAGCAAACTCCTCCCGCAATGGGTAATCTGAAGTGACAAATGTTTCTTTACGATGCAAAATCGGTGGATTTTCTCTCTGGGAATAATCGCGGTGAGTTATTCTCCGTGTTTGCAAGTCAATACTAATACTTGCATTCAACGTTGGATGGGCTTTGGTATCAAAATCTGGATAAAACAAGTATGATATCCGCATTTCATCGGTATTAAATTTTATTAGTGTCGCACCATCAACCCTGCCTATACTGCGACTACCACAGCCTTCATAAATTCGTAACAAAGGGTTAAGGGCTGGCAATGCAGAAACATGAATGTACAATGCGCCACGGGTACGTTTGCCAATTTTACTTTGATCACAGGCACCTTTAACTACCCCTGGTTGACCCAAACTAAACAACTTGTCGTCAGCGACTTCGCAAGCGTCATTATAGCTACCAAAAAAGGCTTTGATGTCCTGGCGCATTTCCGGAGCTAGTCGAGAAAATCTGGGACGTTGCTCGAAGTGGGTCAGAGCCAGATATACTTGAATATCAAGGGAACGACGGTAAGCGATCGCATCCCATTCTGCTTCGTCTGTAACTTGTAAAATTACGGCAAAGGCACGGCGGAAAGTACCAAATTCAATTAGTAATTGTTGCTCGTTCTCTAATTCTCCTTTAACCGGCAATCTTCCTCTTTTGGTATAAAATGCTATCAATGGCTCTAGCTGTTCTTGATAGTCTTCAAATCGTTGTGTTGGCAGGCTAATTCTGGGAGTTGAAACCCTAGAAAAGAAGCGCAGAGCTTTGTAGGTTTCTTTCTCAGCTGGGTCTCTAAAGACAAAATAAATACCCAGTGCCACGGGAACAGCATCTGTATTAATAGTTTCGTCAATGTATTTTTTCAGTTCTTCTTGTTCGTAATATTTCTGAAAAGTGTTGCGTCGGGTAACAATGCCATCACTATAGGCAATTTGGGTTTTGCTGGGGGCATTAATGAGAACTTGGGCTGATACTATTAATACTTTGCGTGTTAATTTCCAGGCAGATAAAAGGGCTTGGCGGCGTTCTTCTAGGTCTTCAATTACGTTGAGGATATAACCTAAGTTGACTACATCTGCTTCTACGTAGGGCATATGGGCATAGTAATAAGGATCCCAGCCAGCACTTGTATAACCTAAATTTTCTACCCTCTGGACATCGCCACCATGTCCGCACCCATAATCAAAAAACGTGGTATCCTGATTGATAATTTCCCATTCTATTGCCAATCGTACTGGTCGAGATAAATCAGTACGAAACATTGCAGCTTTATGGCGTTCGATTTCTAGATAACTCTCAGACATCAGAACCAAATGGATGTGGAGGAAGAGTAGCAATTGCTTATAGTCATTTCCAAGTAATATACCACTACCAAAGCACGTTAGGACACTTTTGAAGGCTCAAACCAATGAATAGTAAACTTATTACTTGTTACTTATTACTTGCGCGTAGCGCTGTACTACCCAATATTATTTAAATTTTTGGTTCCTAGTTCAATTAGGTTTTCAATTTTCTTGATATTTGGATCCCCTGCGAGATATCCAATTCCTCGGTGTAGGTGCAAGCGAAATTCGATAGCGAGGGTTTCTTTATCAGTACCATAGCCATCGTTATAGCAGCGTTGTTTGAGAGCAATAAGCAGAATATCAGATATTTCTCCACCAAAAACGCGCCATGTCATTTCAACGTTACTATCTTGGGGTATGGGTACGGGTGAAGGGGGAGTGATTTCAGCTAGGGAACGACAAAATGCCCAGCGACAGAGGATGTTCCACTGGTCGATTTTGGTTTGGCGTTTGAGTTTTATTAGTTGGTCTTTGGCTGTTTGAGAGAGGCGAATACGTTCTAGTGGTGGTTCCATAGGAATTCGTAGTTAATATTGAGGGGATTCAATAATACCACTAGGATTTACGAATAAGTAATAAGTAAGTAAGTCGGCACAATAAAACCAAACTATGTGAAGAAAAGTAAATAAGCCTAAAACCCTTGTTCCCCCCGCTCCCTGCTCCCTGCCCCCTGCCTGATCCAAACGATCATTTTTTACACCTACCTACTTACTAAGTAATAAGTAATAAGTACTAAAACTTACATAACTGGCAAATTTATAAGGATAGGGTGTGTTACTCTTTCAAAAGTCTTTCAGTGCTAGATAAACCTAAATATGATAAAAGTAAGTCAATTCCATCCCCAATTTTAGGTATCCAACTTTGAGATATTTGTAGTCCTTCGGATTAGTCCTGACATCTTAAAAAAGGATTAGCATAAAATTTATTAGCAATTCAGATATTTTATGACATCACAGGAAGCATCTTTACCATTCCATAAAGGCGAAGAGAGACTTAAAGCTTTAGTATTTGGAGGGGTTACCCAAGAGCGTTCTGAAAAAGCCTTTCACCAGTTAAATTCTCACTCAAACGACACCCTACGTCAGCTATTGCACAAGGATGTATTTCAACCTTCTACAGAAGATATATTAGCTAATGATAGTAAAACCGAAGTATATCGCCAACAAGGTCGGGTAAAAGTCCTTATTCCCATGCGTGAACTTGAAGCTAATATTGCTCCTGTCATTGGTGATACTATTGATGAACTGTCAGATTATATAGGTGCTGAAAACATCTTTATTTCAGATAACGGACTGCATGAAAAAGTTAGAGATAGCATAATTGCCAGAGGGATAACATTAATCTCTGTGGAAAAGATGAAGGAGCGGTTTGATTTTCGGAAATTTTTAGAGGTTTTAGCTCTAAAAGAGCTAAATTATGGCTTAGGCTTCTCAATAATGTCAGGTATTGCCTACCTCGCAGTAGAGCAAACTATTCAACCCGATGACTGGTTAGTCAAATTTGATGGTGATATTACCAACTTTAAGCAGTGTCTATTGCCTCAATATTTACTTCATCCTCTTGCTCTTGAGCCAAAGAGAGAATGGGACTATCTAAAAATTGCTAAAGTAGGTAGGAATAATGAGACGGTAATTGCCGGTATCAATAGTTTGACAAGTTACTTTCGTAGCGAAATAAAGTGCTCTTGGGCACTTGCTCCTCAAGTTCAGGTTGCCCAGGAAATCTACGAAGCTTGTATCCGTCAGATTTGGATATTATCAGGACAATACGCGATTCGCTGGAAGCACGTATATGAGCATCTTGGTGCTACTAACTACTGCGATCCACTATTGAGCAGCGCTCAACTAGGCTGGCGTAACTTTGCTCAAATTCTCAATCCTCATCCGCTTCTGGATATGCCAAATACAAAGCAAAAGGAAGACTGCGTAAGCAGCCTTTTTGTTCAATTTATTAATACATTGGTTGTCTTCGGTAAATCCATTCGGGAGGAGTGGAGTATTGAGGATATTGCACGCTTTAATCGAGATTTCGCGCAGCATCAAAATGCCGTAGTTTGGATTCCAGAAGAGCCAGAACCAATGCGACTGGAAAATATAGAACCAGATCGCTTGATCCCTTCTTTAAAAATCCTAATACAGGAAGGAATGCTAAATTAACGTCAGTTCAGGTTAAGAAAGTTTATTTAACTTGAATGGCTGAAACTATACCAATACCTTGACATATACCAGAATCAAGCAACGATTTAATGAAGCTTTCAGCTGATCCCGAACTCAGGTTATTTTACTAGCGATCGCTCTACATTTTTATACCGTAATTTTTGGCAATTTCAGATAGCTTATCAAACTGTTCTTGTGCTACTTGTGCCAACTTTTCATTGGTGGGCTGGGTGTTTTTTTCACCTTTAGGAGCTAAGTATTTGATATACAGAGAAACGAAATCAACCACAATGGGTATACCTTTAAGGGCATTACCATCTGCTTCTTTCCCTGCTAACAGAATGGATAACCCACCTTCAATAGAATTTCTGGTAGCTTTGACAAACTGATCTACCAATTCTTCCACATAATATGCTGGTTCTAGGTCTTCTAACTTTTTGGTATCGGGAACAAGTTCATACCCTGCTGCTGCTGCTTGCTCGAAAATACACCATTCTGTAAATTCCTTCAGTGCTTCGTCGGGAAAGCGAGGTAGGTATGTGTGTAATTCAATATTAGATGTTGTACTCATAGTTAATTTTGATGGGGTATTTTGGAGCGAGGGAGTGTGGGAGTGAGAGAGTGAGAGAGTGAGGGAGTGAGGGAGTGAGAGAGTGAGGGAGTGAGAGAGTGAGAGAGTGAGGGAGTTTAGACGCACAGCGTTTACATATAGAAGCCTATTAATAAATTTATCCTCTTTCACTCCTTCTCTCCATCCCTCCATCCCTCTTTCCCTCCTTCCCTCTTTCCCTCCTATTATTAGGCTGTGCGGAAACGTGCTAATTCTTCGCCAGTTTTGGCATCATGGGCATGAACGGTACAAACCAAGCAAGAATCAAAAGAACGGGCAACATGCCCAACTTCAACGGGATCGCTAACATCTTGAATGGGTGTACCAATTAAAGCTGATTCAATGGGACCAAGGGTTTCTTGGGAATCACGGGGTCCTACATTCCAAGTGGTAGGAGCAATGACTTGGTAATTTTTAATCTGACCTCCCTCAATTTCTACCCAATGACAAAGAGAGCCACGGGCTGCTTCTGTTGCGCCCCAACCCTTACCATCTTTCTCTTGGGGTTTAATATACCAAGGTTCATTGAGTTTAAATTCCCGCAAGCAACGTTCTGCTTGGCGGTACAATTTAACGATTTCGTGAACTCTAGCTAGTTGTCGTATATGGGTATTAGCACCACCCATTTGTTTAAAGGCATCAAGAATAAATCCATCATAATGCTGCCAAGATTCGCCATGTGTACCCCCTGCTACTAATTGACGGGCTAGGGCACCTACTTCTAAGCGTCCATAATCGTTGTGACGTACTGCGGTTGACCAAGAATAGGCATTATTAAAGTCTTTGGAATTATTCCGGGTGGGTTTAGTGGTGCGATCGAAGGGATGAACATCTGCTGTGCCTTCATCATACCAGGAATGGGTGGTATTTTCCCTGGTGAAAGTATGATCCATTAAGGTATGGCTATCGGCGAAACTATCATAGACTCCACTCTTCATAATTACAGCTGCGTTTCGCCCCTCAATGGTGGGGTTCTGGTATTTATCTTCATGGGGTAAATATCCCCAGGTCATATATTTGCCAACACCAGCACCATACTTATCTAAACCAATGTCAAAACCCATGCGCCAATAGAATCCCAAATCGGAATCTCGATGACTGGGATTTTCATCAAGCCAGGCCATAAAGTCATTATAGGTTTTAATTTCCTCGTACCTTTCTAAGGAGCAACCCAACCACATGGGCTCTAACCAATTGGTGCGGAAATATTCCAAAATTGCCCAAGCGCGGGTGATATCGGTCAAAGTTGGGGCACACATGACTCCACCAGGCACCATATAACTGCTGTGACAACTAGTGATATAGTGATAATGTTACTGAGTAACTTGTTTTATAAATTTTTCTGCTATGTAATAACATTTTGCTTTCGCCACTTCAGCTTATAAATAAGGGAATATCTAGGGAATGAGCGGACAAAATCAAAACCAGGATGATTGCGATCGGCAAAAATTCACATCTACACATGAATATGCAAATGCAGACTCAAAGGACTTGTTCGCCGATATTTTTGCAGATTTTGAGCCGCACAACACCACAGACGGTAGCTATAGGGGAACAATGGCGAAAATTAAAGCAACAGAGTTACATTATCAAGAGGTTTTTGAGCAGAAGTTAGTTGAAGCCAATACTAATTTAAAAAGGGATAGGGTGAGAGTTCGCATCAAACAAACTGGTAATTCCCTACAGCTACGAGCGACTTTACCATTGAAACCTGATGATTGTAGTAACTCTCAAGGAAAAAGGAAAAAACAGTACGATTTATCCTTGGGGATACCAGCAAATTTAGAAGGGCTAAAAACTGCGATCGAGGAAAGTTATGAGTTGGGTAAATTAATCGCTCGCCATACTTTTGAGTGGAGTGAGAAGTATTTAGGAATTAAATCTAGAGAGAAACAAGAAATAAAAACCATTGGGGAATTATTAGATACATTTGCGGAAAAATATTACAAAACTCGTCAGAAAACTATCACTAGCCAAAATACTTTTGCTAACTATACATCTGTGATTAAAAGAAATTTGCCTTTAACAACTTTGGCAACAAAAAATAACTTTGAGTCAATTATTAATTCATTTCAGGGTAATAAAAAGAATGAACTGATTGCAGTAACTTCTGTTTTTATTAAAACCTTTGAGTTAGGATTTAAACTGGATGTCACACGGGATAATGTCACCCCTGCTCATCGAGAAATCCCCGAAGATGATCAAATAGTATCTTCTTTTGACCTATTTGCAAAATTCGCCCTCAACCGCAAAAATACAAACATTAGTGATGCAATTGACACTTGGGAAATGTGGCGTTGGGTATATGGAATGTTAGCAACATTTGGGTTAAGACCAAGGGAACTATTTGTACAACCAGATATTAATTGGTGGATATCTCCGCAAAATATAGACTATACATGGAAAGTGAATAAAAATACAAAAACTGGATATCGAGAAGTTATCCCCTTTGTACCTGAATGGATCAAATTATTTGATTTACATAATCCCAAACCATTAAAAATTTTAGAAAAAAAGGTGGCAAAAATTGCATCTGTGCAAAATATTAATTGGATGCGAAGAGATATATCTAGATGGTTTCGGAAAGTGGGAATTGAGTTTCAGCCCTACGATTTACGTCATGCTTGTGCGATTCGTTCTCATCTTCAGGGAATACCCATCAAAGCAGCAGCAGATAATTTAGGTCATACCGTTGATGAACATACAAAGACCTACCAGCGTTGGTTTGGGATTGAAAACCGGAAAAAAGCTTTTGCTGAAGTGATTACTCAGAAATCGTTGATTGAATTGCAGAAGAATGAAATATTTGCGTTACGGATGGAGAATGAAAGGTTAAAGTTGGAAGTTGAAAAGTTGAGATTCTCGGAGAATGTCTAACAATCCAGAGGACTGCGAACAGCTCTTCCACCACGGTTAAGAACGTCGGTATAAATCATGTAAAGTAAGTATATGTAAAAGTACTGTGTATACACAAGTTTATAGGTTGGTCTAAGCAAGGATGATATTTGATAAAACACCTAGTACTTGGCAAGAACTACAACATTTTGTAGCACAAACCTTTGTAGAGCTAGGTTGCAACGCAGAAGTTGAATTCTCACTTACAACTGTTCGAGGTTCAATCAATATTGATGTTCATGTGGAGGATAAAGCTTGGACACCTTCTCTGATCTATTTATGTGAATGTAAGTATTGGAATAGTCGTGTCCCCAAATCTGTTGTACATTCTTTACGGAGTGTTGTTTCTGATGTTGGTGCAAATCGAGGATTTGTCATTTCAAAAGCAGGGTTTCAGTCTGGTGCTTTTGAGGCTGCAAAAAGCAGTGTGATTGAGCTTTTGACATGGGATGAATTTCAGACTATTTTTCATCAAAGATGGCTTCAATCTATGAGTCAGCGTCTTGCTGAAGCTGCCGATAAACTCTTTAAGTATTTTAATGTACCTAATGATGGCGTATTAGGTAGTAATGATGATGAACTACCAGGTAGTAGTAATTGGAGTCAAGAAAAATGGATTACCTACATAGATTACTTCTTTAAAAAATACGGTTTACTTATACAGGCGATGTCTCACAATGCTTCGGTGGAAAAATTTAAGAAGAAGTTCCCAACGGAAACTTTAATTCCAAGCTTTGATTTGGATAGTCAAGTAATCAGTTGGGAGATCCTGACTCTCAATTCATATCGAGAATATTTCGATGTTGCGTTTCCTCTTGCTGAGGAGGCATTAGCTGAGTTCAAAGAATTTTGGGGTAAATGAATCATGTTCAAGGCAAGATTTAAGCTAAAGCGAGGTCTAACAACTGCGCTGCACTGGAACGTATCTAGATGATGGGTTGAGTTGCAGAGGTGATTTGCGTCTAGTGAGCGCGAACGTTAAACATCGTTGAGAAAAGCGATCACTCAATATCCATAGGACTTACGCAAAAGTAACGTCACTGCGTCATTACGAGCGACAGCGACGTAATCGCAAAAATCCTGTGATTGCTTCCCTACACTTCGTTTCGGTCGCAATGACAAATCTTCGTTGCGTAAGTCCTGATCCAAACAAACAATTATACTTAACTACTTACAGTGTGCTTCCTTAACTATTATTAAATGCGATGCCTACAGTGAGCGCAGCAATCGCCGAAAGGTATTATTAGGTTAAAATGAGATACGGAAAAGCTATTAAAATGTGAAATCTTTTATGATTACTCGACTAGAAGTCGAATCAGCAATCAAGCAATTACCAGAAAGTGAAGTTCGTAATCTGGCAAAGTGGCTTCAAAAATATCTTGATGAAATGTGGGATCAGCAAATTGAGGCAGATTTAGCATCAGGGAAATTAGATCGCCTCATTGCTCAGGCAGAAAAAGATATTGCAGCGAACAACGTGAGGAATATGGATGAAATCCTTTGCGACGACTGAGTTTTGGAAAGCTTATGCTGAATTGCCACCTGAGATGCAGGAGCAAGCGCAGAAGGCTTATCAGCTTTGGCAGGAAAACTCACTTCATCCCTCTTTGCACTTCAAAAAAGTCGGTAAAAATCTTTGGTCTGCCCGTGTTACTGGTGGATATAGAGCGTTAGCCTTGAAAAAGGGTGACGATTATTATTGGATTTGGATCGGTAATCACGATGAGTATGAAAGTCTTTTAAATTAGTCACTCACCTTATTACTGACTTGATGTAAG
>NZ_FYBH01000048.1 GCF_900185595.1 Calothrix rhizosoleniae SC01 | reverse complement strand
CCCTGCTCCTTGTCCTCTAACTTGACTCCCGTGACTACGGGGATCATTTTGATTCCCTGCTGGTGTGACTGGTGCAGAAAACTGGGAAACTTTTCCACTAGCTTGAGCATAGGGAAGGGGATCACCACTGACTAAAGCTTGTAAATTACTTGCCATAATCGTCTGGGGTTGATCGCCGATCGCTTGTCCAATAGTGTCCCCATCTTTACCTAAAAATACAAAATGGGGAATACCATCAACCCGATATTTGAGCATTTCTGGCAACCAT
This sequence comes from Calothrix rhizosoleniae SC01, assembly GCF_900185595.1. Lineage (GTDB taxonomy): Bacteria > Cyanobacteriota > Cyanobacteriia > Cyanobacteriales > Nostocaceae > Calothrix_A > Calothrix_A rhizosoleniae. The sequence goes on along the minus strand of NZ_FYBH01000048.1, from coordinate 23,053 downwards.
TTGGTATTATCAACATTCAGCATGACAAAGTTTACCTTGCCAGCATATTCTTGTTTAAATTGGGCAATATCTGGAGCCATTTTTTGGCAGACAGTACACCAATCGGCATAAAACTCCATTATGGATGGTTTATTGTTATTTATGGCCACTTCTAGAGGTGTAGATTGTTTGCTTAATTCATCTAAGGATGCGGTACTGGTTTCTGTTTTTAATCCCAAAAATAAAGCTACACTCAGAGCGATCGCTACCATTGCAATTAAAAAGTTTCTCACCTTCGCTCCAGTGTTGGGTTCAGGCTTGGCTGTAGAATTAATAGGTGATTCCTGACTCATAGTAGATTTATTACAATTTATTAAGCAGTGTTATTTTTAGTTTACCTAAATCTTTGCTGAAAAAATATAGATTTAATTACTGGCTAATAATTTGACTCAGTTTTTTTAATATACCCAGGACTTGATACAGTTCATTTTCGCGGCGGAATAAAGTAAATTTATCAGAAGATTTTTCTGTTGTGATGAAGAAAGGATCGTCATAAAATCCTGCTAAATCTAAAAGTGGAGATAAAACCACCATTTTCACTGCATCTTCTAAAATGGGTGGGTGCTCAACTAAGCGAAGAAAGTTATTTTTAACTCCATTTAAATATTGCTTTTCTAACCTTGTAATTTCTGGTAAGCCCTCAAACCACTCTGTAAAGAATCCCTGATCATCAGCTAGTTGCAGAGCAAATTTTTCTTCTAGAAAGCTAAGGATAACATTTTGAGCTTGGATGACTTGAACCATAGTTGATTAAACAAAGGCTATATTCACTATTCTTATGATGTAGATTCCCAATAGAGAAAACATTCAATTTTGGATTTTGGATTTTGGATTGACCCCATGTCTAAAGTCAGAGGCTTGAAATAATGAATTATTGCGAAAGAATGCTTATGCATCGTGGCACAATTGTTGATTATTTGCCCATAAATTAGTTTAGGGGCTTGTATCCTTTTACTCTTCTGTCATTATTTTTTTAAATCGCTATTACTTTTATTGAGAAGTTGTAAGATATGTGCTGATTCGTATCCTGAAAAGTTAGGATTTATGTGTTCCTGACTAACCAGCAACTATAAAAAGCAGTGAAAAAAAGACTTACCCTTACTTTTCCCAAACGGGCTATTCAAATACCCATTACCTATCGACTAGCCAAAGATTTCAACGTTGCTGCAAATATTATCCGCGCTCAAGTTGCTCCCAACCAAATTGGTAAATTAGTAGTAGAGTTATCAGGGGATATAGATGAATTGGATGCAGCAATTGAATGGATGCGATCGCATCATATTCATGTATCTCTCACCCTAGGAGAAATAGTAATCGATGAGGGTGTATGTGTCCATTGTGGTTTGTGTACTGGGGTTTGTCCGACTCAAGCCTTAACCTTGCACCCAGAGACATTCCAACTCACATTTACGCGATCGCGTTGTATTGTCTGCGAACAGTGTATACCCACCTGCCCCGTGCAAGCAATCTCTACTAATCTTTAATTAAGATAGCACTACCAAAGCACATTAGGACATTTTTGAATTATCAAACCTATGAGTAGGTAAACTTATTACTTATTACTTATTACTTATTACTTGCGTCTAATTATCGATCCAGACAGTAACCGCAGCCACAGCAATCAACATTTCATCATTTTTATCATTGAGTACAGGAATTGCTTTACCTTGAACTACCATTCCTCCAGACTCCAGGGTAAGAGTTTTTTGACCAAATGGTAATACAGCCAGTACCTCATCTTGCCGTACTTGTTCTGAATATGGCACAGCAACTTGGACTTCCACAATCATTTCATTTGGATCACTTAAACCTGCAACTTCCCAAACTCCTGGTAAAGCATTGTGAGCGATCGCATTTCTCACAGCCCTTGCGGCAGCTACGGTGGGTTCCTGTCCGTGTTGATCTATACCCATACCCATCTCAATGATTAAACGTTTACGCACCACTCTCGCCTCAAATCAAGTAATAAGTAATAAGTAATAAGTAATAAGTAATAAGTACGTTTGGGAAATAGCAAGCGAGACGCTTGCACTACTTATTTTTACATGATTCCTAACCCCGAAACAATTACAAGTTTTATCGCAACTGACTGACTGAACTTCTCCATCACTCCATCACTCTATCCCTCCTCCACTCCATCCCTCCTCCACTCCATCACTCCTTCCCTCCTCTAGCAATACCTCATCTGAATCTAACTTTTGATGTTCCTCAGAAACAATCACAAACTTGGTTTCAACCTTAGATTTATCTTCCCATTCATCCAAAACATCCTTGACTATCACCTCCTCCAACCAAATTCTGCCCACAACAGTCAGAGGAAGAGCCAAAAACAAACCTAAGAAGCCGAAAAAGTAAGCAAAAAACAACTGGGAAATTAAAGTCACTGCTGGTAGCAATGACACTTGATGTGCCATGACTATGGGTGTGAGAAAATTACTCTCAATCTGCTGAATTAAAAAGTAGAGTACCAGCACACCCAGGGAACGCCAAGGAGAATCAGGACTAAATGCGATCGCCATTGCTGGAATTACACTCATGGTGGGGCCCAAGTTGGGAATCAAATTTAAAAAGCCTGCTAATACTGCTAAAGCCAATGCAGCAGGAACTCCCAACATCCACAAACCAAAGAAACTCATCCCTCCCACTATAAACATGGCGATTATCGCACCTGTCACCCATCCTTCCAAGGACACTTCGCATTTGTCTAAAATTCCATCTACCCGTCGCCTATAAAATGAGGGAAATAAACGCACAAATACTTTGCGATAAGCTAAAGGAGCAGCAAGAAACATTCCCGTTAGTACCATCACTAGCAAAATTTTTAACAGTACTTCCAAGGAGCCAGAGACAAAAGCAACAGAACTTCCTGCAACACGCTTTAACCATGGTTCTGCCTGTACAATTAAGCTGTTAATATCGGGAATATAGGGGCTAACGGCATTAGGGACACGAAGTTTTACTTCTCCTAGCCAATTATCAAAACGCTCTAATCCCTCGGGAAACTGCTTTGTTAAATCTTGGAATTGGTCAGCAAAGGGGGGGACTACTAACCAAAAGAAACCGACAATGATGGCGAAAAAAATACTCACTGACAGTATCACAGCGAATCCACGCTTCATTCCCAATTTTTGGAAACGTTGTGATAATCGATTTAAAGTTGTGGCTAGGACAACTGCGGCAAATATCAGTAGAAGTACTTCCTTGATTTGCCACAGTATATATAATGCAATTACAATGACAATTAAACCGATCCATTGTTCTAGATTCACGCCCTAACCCCCGGCTGACGATAAGATGGTATTTATTCCAATTCAGCTAATTTAGCTGATTTTCCAGAATTTAATCTAGGTGTTTTTAGTTAACTTCTCCTGTCCTCGCCATCGCCAAATTAAACTAGCTCCTAAGAGAATGATCGGCAACAAAACAATGATCAAGGCATTACTTGATGTGGCAGGAATAGATAAAAATGGACATAAATATTTAATTGTAAAGGAAAGTCCAATAGAGAGGATAAGTACCTTGAGAATAAAGCCCAGCTGATTTTCCATTGAAGTACGGCTATACACATTGTTTAGTGGGGGAGACACTAAAGGTTTATTTGGTGCCTAGTTTCTACAATAAGTTTAAGCAGGAAAAAAAAGAAGTCAATCAGACAGTTTTTGTCTCTTTGGACTGAATGAATACAATTTCTGCTTTACAGTCCTATGATTTACTTACCAGTTCCCCTACTCCTATTTCTGTTGTTACTACTGCTCTTACCTTTTATCTGGTTAACTGTAGCAGTAGATGTGGTGGGAATAGCTGTAGCAAAGTTAGGATTCTCTCCTAGTATTGCTTTATTTTTGTTAACTCTGGTAATTATCGGTAGCACTATCAATATCCCACTATATCGGACTCAATCCTCTGTGGAGGTAGCAGATGATTTTACTGATTTATGGTTGAGGGAATTTTGGGGTATTCCCTTACGGAAAATTCAGCGTTCTACAATTGTAGCTGTAAATGTTGGTGGTGGAGTGATTCCTGTAATTTTAGCTCTCTATCAGCTTACCCAAGCTAATGTGTTAGCAATTTTGTTAGTGACTACCATTGTTACAGGGGTTAGTTATTATGCAGCCAAGGTGGTACCCGGCATTGGGATTCAAATGCATCCTTTATTAGCTCCAGTTACTGCTGTCATCTCTGCAATGCTGGTAAATCCAATTTTTACCTCACCCCATACTGCTCCTGTTGCTTTCGCTGGCGGTGTATTGGGAACTTTAATCGGTGCTGATTTATTACATTTGCCGGATATTCAAGCGATGAGTGCGGGAGTTTTAAGTATTGGTGGTGCTGGAGTTTTTGATGGAATCGCCCTATGTGGTTTGTTCGCTTTGTTACTTTCTTGAAAAAGGCAGCTTTGCTGGAGGAAAGAAGTTTTTTCGTCCTTGATTGTGTAAAAACATACATGAAGGAACTTGATTGAAAATAGTTAATAGCTGAAAAGTTAGGACAAGGTACATAAAAATAGGAAATAGGGTGCAAGGGGGAAATTAATTACATGATTTTGGCTGATAAAGGATAACTGTTTTCAATGGAGGATTTATCAAAAATGCCTGTAGAAACTAATGATAAAAAACAAGTCAAACCGCCAAAAATACGTCAGTTTGGAGGCAGTTTACTAATTTTACTCTCCCTGCTGTTAGTACTAAATTTTATTGTTCCTAGCTTCTTTGGACCTCGATTACAACAAGTGCCCTACAGCGACTTTATCGCTCAGGTAGAGGCAGGAAAAGTAGACAAGGCAATGGTGGGTAGCGATCGCATTGAGTATTCGATGCAAGTGCAAACCCCAGAAGGAAAAACCCAAGAGCAGGTATTCCAAACTACACCAGTAGCTCTTGATTTGGATTTACCCAAGATTCTCCGGAACCATGAAGTTCAATTTGCTGCACCACCACCAAACCAAAACGCTTGGATTGGAACTCTCCTCAGCTGGGTTGCACCACCGTTAATTTTCTTCGGTATTTGGGGCTTTTTGATGAGTCGTCAGAACGGTGGACCCGCAGCATTGACGGTGGGTAAAAGCAAAGCTCGCATTTACTCGGAAGGAACTACAGGGGTAAAATTTAACGATGTGGCTGGGGTGGATGAAGCTAAAGCAGAGTTAGAGGAAATTATTGATTTTCTCAAGGATGCAGGTAAGTACACTCAATTAGGGGCAAAAATTCCTAAAGGTGTGCTGTTAGTCGGCCCTCCAGGAACTGGTAAAACCATGCTGGCAAAAGCTGTGGCTGGGGAAGCGGCTGTACCTTTCTTCAGTATTTCTGGCTCGGAGTTTATTGAGTTATTTGTCGGTGTAGGTGCTGCACGGGTGCGGGACTTATTTGAACAAGCTAAACAGCAAGCTCCCTGTATAGTTTTTATTGATGAATTGGATGCCTTAGGTAAATCCCGTGGTGGTGCAGGTCCGATGATGGGTGGTAATGATGAACGGGAACAAACCCTGAATCAGTTGCTTACGGAAATGGATGGTTTTGATGCCAATACTGGGGTAATTATTATCGCCGCCACCAACCGTCCAGAAATTCTGGATCCTGCTTTACGTCGTCCCGGACGTTTTGATCGCCAAGTAGTGGTGGATCGCCCTGATAAAATTGGACGGGAAGCTATTCTTCAAGTCCATGCCAGAAACGTCAAATTGGCTGATGATGTGGAATTAGCAACTGTCGCTATCCGAACTCCCGGCTTTGCTGGTGCAGATTTAGCCAACCTGGTAAATGAAGCTGCGTTATTAGCTGCACGACGAAATCACCCAGCAGTAGTAATGGCAGATTTCAATGAAGCCATTGAGCGAGTGGTAGCTGGATTAGAAAAACGCTCTCGTGTGTTGAATGAGACTGAGAAAAAGACCGTAGCCTATCATGAAGTTGGTCATGCCATCATCGGTGCATTAATGCCGGGAGCAGGTAAGGTGGAAAAAATCTCCATTGTTCCCCGTGGTATAGGTGCATTGGGTTATACCATTCAGATGCCAGAAGAAGACAGATTTTTGATGGTAGAAGATGAAATTCGCGGGCGGATTGCGACCTTACTGGGTGGACGTTCTGCAGAAGAAGTCATTTTTGGTAAGGTGTCCACAGGAGCTAGTGATGATATCCAAAAAGCTACCGATTTAGCAGAAAGGGTAGTGACATTATATGGGATGAGCAATAAACTCGGGCCAGTAGCATTTGAAAAGATTCAACAACAATTCTTAGATGGCTATCCCAACCCCCGACGTGCTATCAGTCCCCAGGTTGCGGAGGAAATTGACCGGGAAGTAAAGCGGATTATGGATAATGCTCACCACATTGCTTTAACAATTCTCCATGAAAACCAGGAGTTGTTAGAAGAAACTGCTCAGGAATTGTTGGAGCAGGAAATTCTCGAAGGTACAGGATTGCGGGAGAAGTTGAATCAAGCCCAAGCACCTATGGAAATGGAAGAATGGTTGCGGAGTGGTAAGTTGTTGACAGATAAGCCTTTGATGCAGAGTTTGCTGGTATAGTATTGTCTCTTGTATGAACTTGCGCGTGATAGCCCCAGGCTTTAGCTTGTGGGCTATCGGTGTTTATATAGTTTTCTAATCTAATCAAAGTAATTATACTGATTTAAAATCTCTGGAAAGTTAATAAAAATGCATTGATATAGTTAAGTATCTACCTTTACTTCGCCAGACAATCCCCACAGTTTTATAATTCATTTGGATTAATTCCCAAGCTTCTCAGTCTTTCTTCTAGCTGTTCAGCTCGTTGTCTTTCCTGCTCAGCTCGTTGTTTTTCCTGCTCAGCACGTTGTTTTTCTTGCTCAGCTGCTTCTCCAGGACTAGGAACTAACTCCCCATCAGGAGTAAAATAGCGAGGAAAGATTATCTCATCTTTTTGAGAAATTGCTAAGGGTGAAGAAGAAGTCATGGTTACTAAATTAAATTAAATTAAATTCGTTATTGTTTGACAGGTTATTATGCCTGTACTTCCATAGTTAAATCTGCTCTGGATCGATCCCCATTTCTCGTAACTTTTCTGCATAACGATTTGCCTTATCTTCAGCTGTATTAGCCCTTTGACGTTCTTCTTCAGCTTGTTGAGCAATCTCAACATAGCTCAAAAACTGTTGTCCATTTGGACGAAGAATTTGTAACTCATCTGTTGAAAAATCAAACCTTATCTGCAATTGAGGACTAACCCAATCTACCATTGACTCAATCACATCTAGAAATCCTTCTCGACGCAGCCAACCATTCAACTCATTACTATCGGGATCGTAGAGATAATACTCATTTACTCCGAAGCGATCATAAAATAAAAGTTTTCGGTTCATCTCCGCTCTGGTATTTCCTGGCGAGAGGATTTCAAACACTACCTGGGGTGGAATATTTTCTTCTTCCCACTGTTTATAAGAACCCCTATCCCCCTTGGGACGACCCAATACTACCATGACATCAGGGGCTGCACGTCTTTTATTCTCACCTTCGACGGGATACCACAATAAATCGCCAGCAACAAATACATTGTGGTTATCTGCAAACAGCCACTCAAGATTTTGCTGAATCACCACAATCCAGCGAAACTGCTTTGTATTGTCTGCCATGGGTTTACCATCACTATCTGGATAGATAACCGCAGACTGGGATGTTGGTTGTAGCTGTACCATCGCCTTGAATTTTTTTGGGTGCGGTAATTAATCCTTTATGTAGTATGGTAGCACGGTGATTGTAAGGAATAGCGAATTTTAAAAAGCCCAAGTAGCAACTACCTAGGGTCTGCTGAATAACTGAAAAATATTGATTTATCAATGCTTTGAGGCTATTTTATTGGGAAATAAGTGCAAGGGAATTAGGATTTTAAACCTAAAATCCTTGCATCTGTTATTTTTTTTGGCAAAAATAATAGAAATAAAGAAGCTGGAACTACTCCCCACTCTCTACCCTCACCAAAACACTTTTATGCCTAACGGCACGCTCCGCGAACAGCAAGCCCTACCTGGAGATCACCTTGTAGGAATCCTGCTCCTACGGTTTTGTGATTTGGGTGGAATTTTCAGGCGATCGCAAATATTAAGCAATTTATTTAGACAAAAATATTTGACAAGAATTTGCATTAATTTCAAGTAACTGTGATACTCTGAGAATAATTGCAATAATTTTATGAATTATCTGTATATACCCGTGGTTTTGTGATTTATGCCAACAATCTCTACAAAGGGTAGGCATTTCTGCTCAAATGGCTCAATATAATCTAGAAGCACACAAAGCCATTGAAACTAGTATGACAGAACCGTTAATAGTATGGCCATCGGTGATTGCTCCAGCCACACCAGTGAAAAATCCTGATGATGTGAGTAAATTAGTAAAAAATATTGAAGAAAACTCCCAAAAAGTAATTAAAGATGCCAGCACAAAAGCACAAAGATAGTAAAATAAATTGACCAGAACTAAATAAGTTTTGGACTGGAATTATAAAGGTAAGTTTAAAACTAGTGATAATAGGAAAATAGGTTAAAAATGAAGATAAAACTATGCTAATAATTGATATTTTTTAGGCATTAGTATCATTGATAACCTATTAACTCATCACTGATAATCTCTGGCTCGTAATATTACTCATAACTAATGCAAGAACTCGACGACAAAAAGACAATTGACTTGTTAAATGCCATTATGGAATTTGAGCTGGCAGGAGTAGTACGTTATACTCACTATTCCCTGATGGTTACTGGCCCTAACCGCATCCCCATCGTGGATTTTTTCAAAGCTCAGGCAAGTGAATCACTACTTCATGCCCAACAAGTGGGAGAGATTCTCACGGGATTAGATGGGCATCCAACCTTAAAAATTGCGCCCATGGAAGAAACTTATAAACATTCTGTCAAAGATATTCTGGAAGAAAGTTTAGTTCACGAAAGAAATGCATTAAATATGTACAAAAAATTACTAGATGCAGTAACTAATGCCAGTATTTATCTAGAAGAATTTGCCAGAACAATGATTGGACAAGAAGAGATGCATAATCTCGAACTCAAAAAAATGTTACGGGATTTTAGTTAAGTAAAAGTAGTCATTGGTTATTAGTTAAGACCATTTTTTGACAATCAGAATGTGCTCGATTTTCTAATTGTCTAAATCTAATAAAAATTAAGGCGAAATAGATTATGTAACCCATATGCATCAAAAACTTGGCATAATAACTAATGACTATAAAAAAGAACAACTAAAAAATAATGGATTTCAGTACAGCTCTACCTACCTTTGTTATTACCCTGCGAGAAGGAGTAGAAGCAGCCTTAGTTGTGGGAATTGTGCTGGCTTTACTGCAAAAAGCCGAACAATCTCGACTCAATCCTTGGGTATACGCAGGTGTAGTAGTGGGTATTTTGGTGAGTGGGTTAGTTGGGGTACTGTTTAGTTGGTTAATTCCATTTGTAGCAGCAATTAAACCCCAATATTCCTCTGTGGTTAAACCTTGGTTAGAAGCAACCTTCTGTATACTAGCGATCGCTATGCTCAGTTGGATGTTAATCTGGATGACAAGGCAAGCCAGGTTTATGAAAGCCAATGTTGAGGGAGCTGTAAATCAGGCATTACAAAATCCCTCTAATGGTGCATGGGGAATTTTTAGTTTAATTTTAATTGCTGTCGTTCGGGAAGGTTTTGAAACAGTTCTATTTATTGCTGCTAATTTTCAACAAGGGTTAGTTTCTGCTTTTGGCGCTTTGGCTGGACTTGCCCTAGCTGCATTTATAGGTTCACTCTTATTTAACTGGGGTATCAAGATTGATATCCGTCGATTCTTCCAGGTAATGGGAGTTTTGTTAATATTAATTGTGGCAGGCTTGGTAGTTACAGCCTTGAAAAACTTCGATCAAGGTTTAGGTAATTTGGCTCTCAGTAGTCATGGCTGGGGAAATCTTTGTTTTTATTATGAAAAGTTTACCAAAGTTCACTCTTGTATTTTGGGCCCTTTAGTATGGAATACTTCTCAAATATTACCAGAGCGTCAATTTCCCGGCATTATTTTCAAATCTTTATTGGGCTACAGACAGCATCTATACTTAGTTCAAGCAGTGGGGTATGTAGGATTTTTAATCTCTATCGGTGGTTTATATTTCCGCAGCCTTGGTGGTGGTGTTTCGACAAAAGCTGATAACCTTTCAACGAACAAAATATCCGTGAAGTCTGCTAAAGATTAAATCCCAGGCTTGAGCGAAAAACAAACTACATACAAACCCCTAGATTTATCAATGGGGTAATATCATGTCCGGTTAAATACTTGTCATTAGGATTGCAAGGGAGCAGGGAGCAGGGAGCAGGAGGAGAAAGAGTTTGGGTGATTTTTGCATGGATGGCTATATCATAAGTAATCGGGCGAACATTATATAATATAGTAATGAACATATTGGTTAGGACAATATTGTTCTACTCAAAAACTATCAACTACCAACCACCAACTAACAACTATCAACTTTATCAGATATAGGTTGTAATGGGATCCAAACAGTAAATATTGAACCAGCACCTACGGTGGATTCTACTTCAATTCGTCCCCGGTGTAACTCTACTAATTGTTTAGTTAATGCCAAACCTAATCCCGTTCCTTCATATAAACGGTTGTAAGGTGTATCGAGTTGGTTAAACTGCTCAAATAGTAATGGTAATTTATCTTCTGGAATACCAATCCCTGTATCTTCTACTTGCAATACTATATTATCGTTTTCTCGCCAAATACGTAAATTTACATTACCTGATTTTGGTGTAAACTTGATTCCATTACTCAGTAAATTCCAGATAATTTGTTGCACCCGCCTAGCGTCAGCACAGAAGCAATGATTTTGAGGTTCAATCAATAAATCCAAGCAGAGACTAACTTCCTGGCTGGTAGCTTTTTCTAATAGGGATTCTACCGCAGCTTCCGCAACTTGGGCTAAAGAAAATTCTGTAACATTCAAAACAGCTTTACCGGCTTCAATCTGCGATAAATCCAGGATATCATGAATCATTTCTAACAAATGTTCTCCACTATCATGGATTGTTTGCAGATAATCCCTTTGTCTTTGATTTAACTCTCCAAAGTGCCAGCGTAATAAAGTAGAAGACATGCCAATTACATAAGTCAAAGGGGTGAGTAATTCGTGACTGATGGTGGCTAGAAATTCGTTTCTGAGGCGACCGGCTGCTTGAGCTGCAACTAAAGCATCATGGAGAGCCTCTGTACGTTCTACTACTCTTCTCTCCAGAGATTGTTTTTCTAAATTCAGAGAGCGCATTAACTCAGTTTGGTGAATTGCGATCGCTAATTGCTCGGCAATCGCTGACAGTAATTGTACTTCATTATCTGCCCATTTATGTTTTTTATTACACTGATGAGCAACCAGTAAACCCCACAGTTTTTCTTCAAATATGATTGGCGCTGCTAATATGGCTCTAACGTGAATTTCTCGGAAAAATTCTAACAAACATTCTTCTTGGGCATAAGTTGTTTCCACATCATCTACTGATAAAATAAAACCGTGGCGATATTTTTCCCAACATGGGGATTGGCTAGCAAAGCATTGTTCTTCCTGACAATCCATAACAGAAGAAATATTTTCATCAGCACGCACTTCATAGACAATGCAACCATGATTTTGTTGCCAACCATTTAGTGATGACTCCAAAGATGAATAAATCTGCAAACTATTTGATTTATTATTGTTGATAGTCGATTTGGGAGCAAGATTGGGTGTGGATCCCTCAAATTTGTAAATTACTAACCTATCCAATCCGAGAAATTCACGAACTTGGTCAACCGCAGTCGCCATAATCACGTTTAAATCAAGACTTTTACGGGTTTGGGTAATAACTTGATTTAACAGCTGCTCTTGAGCAACTTGTTTTTTGAGAGCATCTTCTACTGGTTGACAAATGGAGATATAAGGATATGCTGATACATCTGAGCCTGTTGGTTCTAGTGAATTTTCAGGTAAGAAATATTTTAATAACAGCAGTGTGAATTGGCTTTGTAAATTAGGGTCATTTGCGCCAATAACTGGCAAATATTGTGATAGGAGATGATGAGTTTGGGAATCAGCACTAAACAATCCCTTCAATATCTTTAAAAAAGAAGCGATCGCATAACCATCAAATGTTAAGCTGACATTTAGTGTGTCTGGGGATCCAATAGATGTTAAATTATCTTCACTTAGGAGGGATGTGAAAAAATCTTCAGTTTGTTTAATACCCTCTTGATGTTCCAGAGAACCTAGTAGTAAGGCATTAAAACCCTGAGAAACGATTACTGTAAACCGTTGTAAGCGCCAATTTTCAGGTATAGGAATTCGTACCAATAGTTCTTCTGTGATAACTAATGGCTTCGGATTTTCTACAGCTTGAGCCATTTGCTGTAATAATTTGCCAAGCTGATTAAATACAACTGCACTTAAGGTGCGAGAAAAGCTCAAATCTGGAGAACTAAGCATTTTCAAAAATCTGGCAAGAGGAAATAAATGCTGGTTTAGCAGTTTTGTATTTTGTCCTAACTAACCACAGTGTAAGACGCTAACACAGAATTATGCATCGTATAAATGCCATGTCAGGGGACTGGAATCCTTTATCTGATGGTGTAACGTTTGTAGAACAAACGCCAGCTGACTTAGTTTTCCTTACGGCTGCTGATACCGATATTCAAACTTTAGCGGCGACAGTTCCCAAATTACCAGCACAGTTTCCAACCTTCCGTGTTGCTAATCTCTTGCAATTACAGCATCAGATTAGTATTGATGCTTATGCTGAAGAAGTTTTGGAGTTTGCCCAAGTTATTATTATACGCTTATTGGGAGGACAGTCTTATTGGGCTTATGGCTTGGAAGTAATCCAGGAAATTGTCCAACGTAAGGGTATAAGCCTGATTTTAATGCCTGGAGACGATATTCTCGATCCCGAATTAATTAATCATTCGACTTTACCACTGGCAATTATTCATCAAATTTGGCGCTATTTTCATGAAGGGGGTAGAGACAATATAGTTAATGCCTTACAATTTATCGCTGATACTTGTCTATCAACCACCTATAATCCTCCTCTTCCTCAACCTGCTCCTAGGGTGGGAGTTTATGAATGGAAGAGTGTAGACGCGGTAGGGGCTTATCGTAGGGATGGAGTGATGGAGGGAAGGAGGGATGGAGTGATGGAGGGAATGAGTGAAAGAAATAATATTGCTCCCCACACTTCCCACACTCTCCCCAAGGTGGGTATTATCTTCTATCGCGCCCATTATTTAGCAAGTAACACGAAGGTAATTGATGCTTTGTGTACTGCTTTGGTAGAACGGAATTTAGTACCTGTTCCGATGTTTGTGTCTTCCTTACGGGAAGTTGATGTTCAAGAAGATTTAATCAAATTTTTCCAACCCCAGGAAGAAACTCCTATTTCCCTCATCTTAAATACCACTAGTTTTTCCGTCGCTCGTTTGGATACAGAAACACCCCAAATTGATTTATGGCAAAAATTAGATGTACCAGTGTTACAGGTGATTCTCAGTAGTGGTTCCCAATCACAATGGGAGTCACAATGGCAAGGACTTTCACCACGGGATATTGCCATGAATGTAGCTTTACCAGAGGTGGATGGACGCATTATTAGTCGTGCTGTATCCTTTAAGACTTTAAAAGTACGCAACCCCGATTTAGAGACAGATGTGGTAGTCTATGAACCAGTAAGCGATCGCATTGATTTTGTGGCTAATCTTACTGCTAATTGGGTAAAATTACGTTCTCAAGCTCCTTCAGAGCGCCGCATTGCCCTCATTTTGGCTAATTACCCCACTCGTAATGGCAGACTGGCTAATGGTGTGGGTTTGGATACTCCAGCTAGTTGTATAGAAATTCTCCAGGCTTTGCAAGCAGAAGGATACTGTTTGCAGAATATCCCGAACACGGGGGACGAATTAATTGAAATCTTAACCTCTGGTGTCACCAACGATCCCGAAGCCAGGGAATTACGCCAGATTTTACAAAGTGTATCTTTGTCAGAGTACGCAGAATATTTTACGACTTTACCAGCAGCAGTACAAAAGGCAATTACACAACGCTGGGGAACTCCTGAACATTGGCAAACTATCTCAGAATCATATCCCCCCACTGACTCAATTTTTCCAGTCTCTGGGATTCAACTCGGTAATATCTTTATCGGCATCCAACCAGCAAGAGGATACGATATGGATCCTAGCTTGAATTATCATGCTCCAGATTTAGAACCTACCCATGAGTATTTAGCCTTTTATTACTGGATACGGGAATGTTTTGCAGCTGATGCAGTCATCCATGTCGGTAAACATGGCAACTTAGAATGGCTACCTGGTAAAAGTATTGCTTTATCTAGTAATTGCTATCCAGAAATCGCCCTGGGAGCATTACCCCATTTATACCCCTTCATTGTCAATGATCCAGGGGAAGGTTCCCAAGCCAAGCGTCGCGCCCAGGCTGTAATTATCGATCACCTCACCCCACCCCTAACCAGAGCAGAACTTTATGGATCTTTACAAAATTTAGAAAATCTAATTGACGAATATTACGAAGCGGAAAGTTTAGATCCTAGTCGTTTACCAGCCATTAGCGATCGCATCAGTGGATTAATCGTGCAAGAAAATCTTAACCTAGATTTGGGCGTGGAAGATAGTCCAGGGGAATTAGCAATTAACAAGATGGATGGCTATCTTTGTGAACTAAAAGAAGCTCAAATTCGGGATGGGTTGCATATTTTTGGTCAATGTCCCCAGAAACATCAACTCCGAGATTTAATTATTGCGATCGCTCGTCATCCTCACCGCCATCATATCGGTATTACCCGCGCCTTAGCAACAGATTTAGGTTTAGATTTTGACCCCCTTACCGACGACTTGAGCAGCAAACTCTCACCCCATAGCCATCAACTCCTACTCAACATATACAGCCAACCTTGCCGTACCATCGGCGATGCAGTCGAACTGCTAGAACATCAAGTTGCCATTTTAATACAAAATTTAATAGAGGAGGCAGAGGGGCAGGGAGCAGGGAGCAGGGGGAAGCAGGAGGGCAGGGAGCAGGGAGTAGGGGGAGACAAGGAGAACAAGGAAGAAAAATATCCCCACACTCCCTCACTCCCTCACTCCCTCACTTCCCTCACTCCCCCACTCCCCCACTCCCTCACTACCCACTCCCTAAATTGGATTAACAATTACCTCCTCCCCGCGCTGCAACAAACCCACCGAGAAATTACCAACCTATTACGGGGTTTGGATGGTAAATATATACCCAGTTCCCCCGCAGGAGCACCCACAAGAGGAAGACCAGAAGTACTGCCAACTGGCAATAATTTTTACTCCGTTGATATCCGAGCACTACCCACAGAAACAGCCTGGGATGTAGGCAGAAAAGCTGCTGAAGCACTTATAGAACGTTACGCCCAAGAAAATGGCGAGTATCCTAAAACACTAGGTTTATCTATGTGGGGAACAGCCACCATGCGAACCGGAGGAGATGATATTGCTGAAGCATTAGCCTTATTGGGAGTACAACCAGTATGGGATGGTGTGGCGCGACGGGTAGTGGATTTTGAAATTTTACCCCTAACAGTTTTAGGTCGTCCTCGCGTGGATGTTACTTTACGTATTTCTGGCTTCTTCCGGGATGCTTTTGCTAACCTCATAGACTTATTTGATCGGGCAGTCATAGCAGTTGCAGCCTTAGACGAACCGGCAGCACAGAACCCATTAGCAACACAAGTCAAGCAAGAAACCGAATTTTGGACTCAACAAGGCTTAGATTTGCCCAGAGCCAAACAGCGATCGCAATACCGCATTTTCGGCTCCAAACCCGGTGCCTATGGAGCCGGACTCCAAGGCTTAATTGAATCCCAAAACTGGATAGATGATCAAGATTTAGCTCGTGCCTATATTAACTGGAGTTGTTACGCCTACTCTAGACAAGAGGCAGAGGACAAGGAGGCAGGGGAGCAGGGAGCAGGGAGCAGGGGGATACAAGAGGCAAGGGAGCAGGGAGCAGGGAGCAGGGGGACAAATTCCCCTCACTCCCTCACTCCATCACTCTCTCACTCCTCCACTCCTCAATCCTGGGGAAAATCCGCACCCGAAGCTTTTGAATGCCGACTAAAAAACATGGAGGTGGTACTACACAATCAAGATAACCGGGAACATGACTTACTTGACTCCGATGATTATTACCAATTCCAAGGAGGATTAACAGCAGCAGTACGCTCTGCTCAAGGAAAAAATCCCCAAATCTATTTTGGCGATCATTCCCTCCCTAGCAAACCCCGCATCCGCCACCTGAAAGAAGAAATTGCCCGTGTTTATCGTTCCCGCGTTGTTAACCCTAAATGGATTGCCGGAGTCATGCGTCACGGTTATAAAGGTGCCTTTGAAATGGCAGCAACGGTAGATTATTTATTTGCCTACGATGCCACCACCAAATGCGTAGAAGACTATATGTACCAAGGCATAGTCCAAGCATATTTACTAGATGCCAACACCTGCCAATTTATTCAGCGGCACAACCCCTATGCTTTACGTGATATTGCTGAGAGAATATTAGAAGCAAATCAACGTGGTTTATGGCAGGATGTAAATATAGAGACCTTAGAAACCTTACGAAATCTAGTTCATCAAGCCGAAGCCGCAATCGAAGCTAAAACAGTGGTGTAAGAAGAACCTATGGATAATCTTGCGTATTTGCACGTAGCATTTGCCTACGAGGACAACCCATCCAGTGAATTGATTGCTCATAGCCATTCACTGAAGCAATCAGTAGCACCTGATTGGACAAAATTTTCTAGTAAAGCTTGGAAATATCTTTTACCCCTAATTTTCACCTTATCTATCCTCAGCATTGTCAGCAGTGCTTTGGCACTAGAAAGAGGCGATCAAGGACCCTCTGTGACAAAATTACAACAACAATTAAAAGCAGCAGGTTTTTATCAAGCCAATATCACTCAAAAATATGATTTTAATACAGAACATGCCGTTCGTCGCTTCCAAAAAGCTAGTGGCTTGACAGTAGATGGTATTGCTAGCACCAACACTTTACAAAAATTAAAAAATTGGCGTACTTCCAAAGTAAGTCGCAATACCAGCAAGAAACCCAAGCCAGCTAAGACTCAAGCCAGGGCAAGTAGTAATGTGGTCAAAACTACTACTGTTTCTACATCTTCTACTGGCAAAAGTAAATTTCTGGCTCGGGGTTCTGAAGGGAATGAAGTCAAAATCCTGCAAGAACAACTACGAATAGCAGGTTTTTACTATGGCAATGCCAATGGAATTTTTGGTCCCATTACCGAAGATGCAGTTAAAAAATTCCAAGCTGCCTACAAGTTAGATGTTGATGGAATTGTGGGGCCATCAACTAAGAGCAAATTACCTCCACTAAATATCGGTTATGGAGAAGATGCTACTAAAAATAAGGCGATTGATGACAATAGACTGCGTCTAGGTCATCGTGGTGAAGTTGTTAGAGTCGTACAAGCACAGTTGATTAAAGCTGGGTATTTGCAGGGAGAACCTAATGGCTATTATGGACCTTACACTTCAGATGCTGTGCGCCGTTTTCAGGCAAATAATTACCTAGCACCTAGTGGTATTGCCGGTCCTACGACTCGCGCCAAACTATACAGCGTCATCAACAAAAATAACCAAGGAAAGTTTGATGTCCTGGAAGTACAAAGACGACTGCGGAAAAGAGGCTTTTACAAAGGACCTCTGAATGGCAAATTAGGAAATGATACCAAAAAAGCAATCAGAAATGCCCAGGAGTTTTATGGCATCAGTCTGAGGGACGTTAGAAACGGTAGTTTCTAACGCCCACTAGATTTGGTTTTGACTATGTTGCTGTCCAATAAGTTTGCTTAATCCCTCGGTTGTGAATTATTTATTGCGTCTGGATAGTTCAACAAACAAAGAACTACATTGGGACTAATGACCTTTGGCATTGAGGACAAACTGCATGGATAGTTAATTGACAATCAAGCAATTGATAGCCTTCCTTTTGGGCAGTTTTCGCACCAATTTTTAAAATTGAGTCACTTTTAAACTCAATAGTTGAATTACATTTGACACAGACCAGGTGATGGTGGTGATGGGGGTGGGGCTGATTGATTTCATAATGTTTATGCCCCTCTCCCAATTCCAATTCCCGAAGTATACCCATCCGTGCCATTAACTTAAGAGTACGGTAAATAGTTGATAGGCTGATACCCTCACCTTCTGTTTCTAGACGATGATAAAGGTCTTCAGCACTGAGGTGCTCCCCTTGGGGTAATTCCTGGAAAATATGCAAAATTGTCTCTCGCTGGGGAGTCAAACGCCAACCGCGATCGTTTAATTCTGCCTTAAGTGCAGAAGATGTGTAAACACTCATACTAATATTTCTCAACAAAGGCTATTAATTGAGAATATAACAAATTATTTGCCCTTTTAGCAACAATTGATTCTTATTGAGAATAGTTGCTAGAAATTTTGTCATCTTGAATTAGTCGTGATTTCTGTCTCAATAATCCTTGATCCCCACCTAGTAAGATCTCTATAAGATAGTAGGTGAGGTAAATTTTTGTAAAGAGCCTAACTATTTACTTTACCTTATTGCAAATAAAAATTAAGAACTAGTGAATTATGTAAATTATGAATGTGAATCCAAAGTTAATAATAGTAACGTTAAAACTTTGTTAAGTATTGACGAATTAAGAATTAATGATTAGTTTGGATAAAGAATACTCAATAGAAATAAGTAACCAGAAAAAAAGGCGCAATGCCTTGCGCCTCAATAATTCCTTAATTCCTTAATTCCTTAATTTTTAACTAGCTAAGTGACTCCATGTAGTCACGAATGAGATTGCGTCGCTTGGGTTGGCGCAATTTTTGTAAGGCTTTTGATTCGATTTGTCGTACTCGTTCTCTAGACAATTCTAAAGCTCTACCAATTTCTGCTAAAGAGTAGGGATGACCATCAGCCAAACCAAACCGCATGAGAATTACATCTCGTTCTCTGGTAGTTAAATCCGCCAAAAGATTGTGTAAGTCTCTTTGTAAAGACTCTCGCATCAACATATCTTCGGGAGTAACACTATCTGTTTCCAGTAGTTCTCCTAACTCAGTATCCTTATCTTTCCCCACCTTTGTTTCCAGAGAAACAGAACGAGGTACTCGCAATAATACTTCTCGGACTTGGGTAGGAGTCATTTCTAACTCTACTGCCAAATCTTCCAAGGTAGGAGTTCTTCCTTTTTCTTGGGAGATTTTGCGTTGAGCTTTTTTGATTTTGTTTAACTTTTCGGTAATGTGGACTGGAAGGCGAATAGTACGGCTAGAAGTTGCGATCGCTCTGGTAATTCCTTGACGAATCCACCAGTAAGCATAAGTACTAAAGCGATAACCTTTAGTGGGATCAAATTTATCAACGGCTCTTTCTAAGCCCAAAGTGCCTTCTTGCACTAAGTCTAATAGTTCCAAACCACGGTTTTGATACTTCTTGGCAACGGATACAACTAGACGAAGGTTCGCCTTAATCATATGCTCTTTTGACTGAATTCCTGAGGCTTGGACTTTTTCCAACTCTTCCACAGTCAATTTAGCAATTTCCGCCCAGCGTCGCTTCCCTTGGGAAAGAATACGCTTGAGTTCAAATACGTCCACACCACCAGTCCTAGCCCAACGTTCCAAGGAAGGACGATGTCCTAATTCTGATGCTAATCGCTCCTGAGCTTCAACTAAACCGAGGTAGGGTTCCAGAATTTTATCCCCTTTTTTGGCTGTAGTGGATAAAAGAATCCTTAGCCTTAGGTAACGTTGAACTTTTTGAGCTTCTGAAACTTCTTCATCTCGTCCCAATAACCGAACTCGACCAATTTCCTGCAAGTACAAACGTACAAGATCCGTACTGCGGCGGTTAGGATTAGGTGTTAGGGGCACTTGCTCAGCAGCAGCAGCCTCCAATTCCTCGAGTTCATCTTCAGTTACTGATAAATCAGTGTCATCAACGGTATCATCAACTGTGAGTTCGGCATCAAAAACCTGAGAAGACTTTTGGACTTCGTCGGTAGTATCTGTGTAAAAAGATGTTGCTGGCATAAAGTATCGTCTCAATGGCTCCAGGTAACAGATAGATTACGGTCAGCTAATTAACTGTTGCTATTGTTCCCGTGATTGGCAATGAACTAACATAGTTTTTAGGTTGCTTACAATTTTTTTTGCAAACGTCAACTACTAGTTACATTTAGCACTAGTATTCTTGCTGCTAAATTGTCGAAATTCAATTAAATATTTGCTCGCCTAAATGATTGGATAGCAGTGACTTTGAACATTATTTAATTATGGAATGATGAAAATTTTTCTTGTTCAATGCAGGAGTCATTTCGTATAAATGTAGACATAAACCAAAATATATTATTTTTCACATAGTCCTATATACAGGCTATGTTTATTCTTTCCTGAAGATTTACAGGTTTTTTTCAGGGAATTCCGCTATTTGTCAATGGTGTAATTAACAAATATCAAAATTCAGTACTGGTATTCTGGTTTAATATCTCGCAGCATTAATTCTTCTAGAGCTTGTTTAGCTGTCATTCTACCTTGAAGCAAACAATACAATTTTTCAGTAATGGGCATGGATATATTTTTTTGCTGGGAGCGTTGCCACAAAACCTTAGTGGTATTAATGCCTTCTGCTGTACCTGGTAAGTTAGTCAGAATTTCTGCAAGATTTTTACCACCAGCCAATTGATAACCAACCTGGTAATTACGACTTAAGGGGCTGTTACAAGTTGCGAGTAAATCCCCTAAGCCCGATAAACCGTAAAATGTTTCTTTTTGTGCGCCCCAATGAACACCAATACGAACCATTTCCGTTAATCCACGGGTAACTAAAGCGGCTTTAGCATTGGTTCCTAGTTGTAAACCATCACAAACACCAGCTGCGATCGCAATTACATTTTTGAGTGTGCCTCCTAGTTCTACTCCCAAGGGATCGGGGTTAGTATAGACTCGGAAACGATTAGAAGACATTACTAATTGCACCATGTCCCCAGCACTGGCAATAGTACTAGCAACTACCGTCGCAGCTGGTAGTCCCTGTTTTATCTCTTGAGATAAATTTGGGCCAGAAAGTACAACTACGGCATGGCTAGGAAAAGCTTCTTGCCAAAGTTGACAGGGCGTGCAGTGTGTTTGAGGATCTAAACCTTTTGTGGCGGAAACAAAAATTGCATGGGAGGGTAAAGTTAATCCTTGAAGTTGAGAAATAACTTCACTTACCCCTTTCACAGCAATTGCAGACAAAATAATATCGGCATCTTTAACAGCATGAGCCAAAGATAGGGAACCCCTACGGGACCAAATATTTACATTATGACCATTAGCTAAGGCAATGTTACCTAAACTGGTTCCCCACGCACCTGCACCAAGAACAGCAATCAATTTCTAATTTTTAATTTTTGATTTTCCAACTTTGTATTCTATCAGGTAAATGATTACGACAGATGGAAAGGAAGAAAAGCTAGCGCTATATTACTATTTGCTAGCAAATAGGCAAACCCAAGTGGCAATATAGTATAAATAAAAACTTATTCCTTTAGAGCCTAGTAATAATCAATTATTATACATAAATTATTAAATAGGCTACTTGTTACAAAAATACAAAAAAATCTCTTTTATTTCAAGTGCTTTCAGGGTGAGTTTTTCTGATTGTCTACATTTAACCTATAGCAATTTAAAGCTTAATTTGTAAATTTTCTCTAATTAATTTGTAAATTTTCTCTAATTAAAATTAACCAATTAAGATTAGACCAATAATTTCTTAATATTTAGCTTGTAAACAGGGAATTCATCGAGTTTATAAAAAGATTCCAAAAATATTATGTAAAGCTATTATGAAATTCATAGTATTTGAGTGGGTTATGTGGGCAATCTGTTATAAAATCTGAACAAAGTAAAAACATGCATAAAACTATAGAAATATATTTCGACTGTATAATTTTTTTTTGATAACCATTTAATGATGACTAGGAGAAACAAAAAACATCAAAACAATTACTTTGGTAATTTTAATGTAGAGCTTTCATTTGTCTCTTAACTGGGGTAATATCCCTATTCCCTCTATTATCAGGGGATTATAAACCCCGTCCATGTTGAAACCTGGAGTTTCTGATTATTTGTATGTGTCATTACGATGCTCAGAAGCAATCCCAAATTCCTGGCTCGAAAACTAAAGTTCTCAAGGTAGATGAGGTTTAACTCAGTAATACTTGAATATTTACGACTTGTAATATTAATATCTGTTAAACTTCGGCGTGAGTTAACACCAGATGGTTTAATCTCCGAATTAATACAATTATTTGATTAACATGCATGATACGGTTTAAATTCATACATTACATTACTATTAGCTTGATAATTGATGTCTGTCAACATCACAAAAATATACTACAAAAAAATGTCAAATCAAATGTCAAATCTCAGATACTTGGTCATAACTCAGATATAAATTTGCAGTCTCAATATTGGCAGTCGATGGCAATGCTTTTTCAAGATAATGGTCAGAATTTTTCCTATGCTTCATTGTGATCAGAGAAATTTATAGCTCTATTATGCAGGGTGATTATGTACTGCGATTACTAAAATAACAATGGAGAACCAGGGTATATGAGATATGTATTTCCTCAAGAATATTTGTATAAAACAATAAGAGATTTCTTCAGCGAGTCCCTTACGGAAAGTGAGTTGCAAAGCTGCATCCAAGCTATTCAAATCCTAGAGCCACCAGTAGCACAGCTATTCTGGCAAGTATCAGACAATAAAAAAGGTATTTATATTGTTCTTGAGGGTAAGGTTAGACTTTTAGACAATTTAGAAAACTTAATTACCACCTGTGAAGTTGGAGCGACATTCGGTGAAGTAACTCTATTTAAGGAAATAGACTGTATTCCTTATATTGCCAAAGCTTCTTACAATTTAAAGCTTGGTTACCTTCCTCAAGAAGAATA
>NZ_FYBH01000150.1 GCF_900185595.1 Calothrix rhizosoleniae SC01 | reverse complement strand
GCTTTGCGGATATTCATTTATTAGTATAATTATGATGATTATAGGCGATTCAGAAGCGAGGCGATCGCTTACTTTATAGAAGATCCCACAAAACTGACCAAAATACCAAGAACTTGCTCAACTGGAGGAAGATTGTATTCTAAAAGTCCAATAGTTACAGTATTCGATTCCAACTTGAGAAATTTCCATCTATCTCCGGTGGTAACTGCACCAAAAATAGTGGGAATTGATTGATTGTTTTCTTGATTAAAATGCTGTGCAGCAATCATTTCAGAAATACACTGTCCTAACCCTCCATTTAAATCTTCTTTTTTTGCTTCAACCACAACCACTGCAGGTGCATCAATAAATAATTGTTCAGGAGAACGGCTAATTAAAAAATCGCAAACACCATTTAGTCCTACTGATTGGTCTACAGTAAAATCATTCCCAGAAAATAAACTAATTTGCTGTTGGAATATATCTTTCACTTCCAACAAAATAGGACATATCAGCATTTCTGACCTAGCTTTTTCTGTATTTAACGCCAAAGCTAAGGGTAAATATTTATCCAAAAAATTTGCTAAAAAAGGACTTGGTTGTTGCGGTTCGATAGATGTTAGAAAAGTGGTTTCTTCAATGATTGTTAAATTAAAATCTTGTTTGACACGTCGTAATGTAAAGTCGCTATAGGACATTTGTTTATTTTAGCTGCATTCGCTTTTTAAAGACACGCTGGAATGAATAACTGAAACGGCTAGAAATTACTCATATCGGGATTTTTTTGATTTGATAACTTTAATAACATCATCATGGCTTTGACCCTCAATAATGTCTTTGAGATGAATTTCCCCCTCAACATATTGAATGTGAGTACGCCAGCCCGAAATTTTATCAATATCAGCACGATAGATTGCTTGTTTGATACCTTTTATTTTGTGCAATCTTGTTTTTGTGAACTTTCGTGTTCTATGACATTCATAATCTTGCAGTTCCGCCAAGGCTTCTAGAAAATCAATTTTAAGTTCATCATTTGGTAAAATTTTCATGGCTTCATAAATGATGCCGTATTCATCGCAGAGAGTGAGTGTCTGTGCCATAAGTAACTACGACACTTCTACGATTTCTTGGTCTTGATGGAGAAAATCTTGGTACAATGACTCTGCTACACTCTTATATGCTTTGTTTAAATCCTGATGTTGAATTGCTCGAAACAAAGTGAATATTATTTGTCCAAAAATTGTATCTTCGTCAACTGTTAGAATTACTCTCAGTTTTTGGGAAACTTTTAGCATGTAGAGAGAAGATTCATAACCATTGGCGAGAGATGGTAAATTGAGGCGATGTAGCTTGTGATATACGGTGGACTTGTTGGTTAAGAAAATATCGGTACAGTCATTGATTTTGTTGATAACTGTTTCTTTCTCAGCTTGGCTTAATTTAGAGAGATCCTTTTCAAAATTTTTAGTTGACTCAATTAGAATATCCACAATAAACAGCTCCCCATTTTAATAGAGCTATTAGTCTTACCTCAATAATAACATAGCAACAAATATTTTACGTTGTTATTTATTGTTACCTAATAAACCTCGTCATGACTACCAAAATCTACGAACACAGCATTTCCATCCTCTGTGAAATAAAACAATACCCTTTCGTCATAATCCACACTGAAACTCCATAAATCCTTAAGTTTATCTGACAACTTGTGAGTTTTGAGACTAGGATTGTAAAGGTCTTTTGTAAACTGTTCCAATTTTTCTCAAAATCTTGCTTCTAAATCTACATTTCCCTTGATTCGCTTTTTAAAGACACGCCGGAATGAAGAACTGAAACTAACTTCCACACTTCACTCCTCTACCAGTGTTTTGAGTTCATTAATATTAGAGGAAAATTTCAGTTCACCCTTGTATTCTTCTAGTTGCGCTGTTTTGAATTTTTCGTATATCTCTTGACGGCGTTCTTCTCGTATATATTGCTGCAACAGCAATTGAAGTTCTTGCTTTTCTTCGATAGAAAGACCTTTGACTGCTTCAACAACATCACTGAAGCTCATAATCAGAAATATTTTTAGGGCTTACCTCATCAATTTAACATGAAGGTATTTGAGGTGGGTAATTTAGATGAAATATCGCACTTGTGAAATGATGATGGATAAACAATCAACAATATAGTTACTGTTTTATGGAATAAGAAGGTGCATTACTACTGTTGTATGTGTAGTCCATGTGTTATACCACCTTCAGAGTCAAATCTAGATTCAATAATTGAGAAAAACCGATCATCTTCTTGTTCAAAGTATCGGAAAATTGAATAAGCAATTATATCGGCTAGTTGAATTAGTCTTGATGCTCGTGAGTCGAGGAATAGAGGCACTTCTGAAAAATTCATTAGTTTACCCCAACTGTGTCCACTCGTTCTGAAGTCAGTTGCTAAACCCTGAATGGTTGATTCATAGGTTGACTTATCGAAAATTAAGTAATCAAACAAAAATATTTATCATTATTACGAACTACGCGAAGTTATCCTAACCCTTGTGATTGCTTCGTTTCACTCCGTTACACTCGCAATGACATTGTGTAATTAATTATGTTTAACTACTTATGATCCCCCTTTGAGTATCACCTTTTTTATGCAGTCTCACCAAATAATAGTCGAATCTACTGGCTAATTGTTCAAATGCAACTTCAACTGGATCTCTTGGAGAAACTACCACTTTTTTTATCACACTTGCAAATAAACGATTGCTTGGATGTGACTTTAAAAATACCTCTAAAATATCTTTAATTGCCTGTTCCCTGTCACTCTTTGGATAACTTCTCCACCTTCTTCGACCACTGAGCATCGGACTACCATGCAGCTCAACTGCTATGGGATCGGCAGGATCAAATCTTGCTGCAATTTTATCAAGCTCATTTTAAGCTTAAATCCCTACTGCTTCAACACTTTCATGGACAACCCAATCCGCTTCAACTTCTGATTCACTTCCATCACCCTTACCTTCACCACCTGTCCCACCTTCACAATCTCCTTGGGATCGGAAACAAACCTATCCGCAAGTTGGGATATATGCACCAACCCATCCTGATGCACGCCAATATCCACAAACGCCCCAAAGTTAGCCACATTTGTCACAATCCCTTCTAATTCCATCCCCTCTTTTAAGTCAGAAATTTCCTTAATTCCCTCTTTGAAAGTGGCATACTTGAACTCAGCACGGGGATCCCTTCCTGGCTTTTCCAATTCACTGAAAATATCCCTTAATGTGGGTTCCCCCACGGTATCGGTGACATATTTTTGCAAATCAGCCTTTTTCAACTTGGCGGCGATTTGGGTAATCTCTTTTAAGGGGACTTGCAAATCTGATGCGATCGCTTTCACAATTGCGTAACTTTCCGGATGCACTGCGGTATTATCTAATATATTTTCTCCCCCACGAATACGTAAGAAACCGGCTGCTAACTCAAAGGCTTTTGGCCCGAGTTTAGCAACTTTCAACAGTTGCTTGCGATTTTTAAAGGCTCCATTTTCGTTGCGATATTGGACTATATTATTGGCGACTGTGGAAGTTATCCCAGAAACGAAAGTTAGCAGTTCCTTGGATGCGGTGTTTAAATCCACTCCCACATAGTTAACGCAACTTTCCACGGTTTCATCTAATTTCTTTTTCAGCAATTTCTGATCTACGTCATGCTGATATTGTCCCACGCCGATGGATTTGGGATCAATTTTCACCAATTCTGCTAGGGGATCTTGTAACCTTCTACCGATACTAATGGCACCGCGCACGGTAACATCTAAATCAGGAAACTCTTGAGCTGCAACTTTACTAGCAGAATAGATAGATGCACCAGATTCATTGACAATAACTTTAATCGGCTTATTTGCTAAGACTTTTATAACTTCCCCGACAAACTCATCTGTTTCCCTAGATGCCGTACCATTACCAATAGAGATTAATTCTATTTTATACTTTTCTAACAGACCCTTGAGACTTTTTGCAGCTTTCATTCGTTGTTCATTACCAGAGTGGGGAAATATCGCCTGATATTCCAAAAATTTCCCCGTACTATCCAATATTGCTACTTTACAACCAGTACGAAATCCAGGATCTATCGCCATTGTCGGCTTCATCCCCGCAGGTGCAGATAGGAGCAATTCTCGTAAATTGGCTTCAAAGGTTTTAATCGATTCGATGTCTGCGTAGAGCTTCTTCTCAGCAATTACCTCATTTATTAAAGAATTTTTCATCAAGCGGTTAAATGCATCTTTCAACATCTCCTGATAAAAGCTGCGAATAGGGCGCTGTTTTGTACGAATTTCCTTTGCTTCCAAATAATCAAGCACCACATCTTCATCAAAATCAATTACAAAACTTAATATCCCTTCTTTCTCACCCCGACACAATGCCAATAAATTATGGGGTGCAATATTCCTCACCTTGTTTTCATACTCACGGTACATTTCAAACTTAGTTGTACCTTCAGGATAATCATCTTTGATACGGGAGACAAATACCCCTTCGTCTAACAAGTAATCCCGCAAATATGCTCGTGATTCGGCTTTCTCTGCCACTTCTTCTGCTAAGATATCAGCAGCGCCTTTCAAAGCTTCTTCGGCTGTTTTGACTCCCTGCTCTTGAGAAACATATTTCTGTGCTTCTCCTGATAAAGATGGGGACTCACCATTCTTCACATTTAAAGACTTAATAAACTCAGCCAGGGGTTCTAATCCCTTTTCCTTAGCAATAGTAGCGCGGGTACGACGCTTGGGACGATAGGGTAAGTATAAATCTTCCAGCTCCGTTTTTTGTAAACAAGCTTTAATTTTCCCTCCTAGCTCATCCGTAAGTTTACCTTGTTCAGCGATCGCTTTTAAAATTACTGCCTTTCTTTCTTCTAATTCCGTTAAGTAAGTATACCTATCTGCCAAATCACGCAGCTGGACTTCATTCATTTCTCCAGTACGT
Source organism: Calothrix rhizosoleniae SC01 (assembly GCF_900185595.1). GTDB lineage: Bacteria > Cyanobacteriota > Cyanobacteriia > Cyanobacteriales > Nostocaceae > Calothrix_A > Calothrix_A rhizosoleniae. Next base: position 5,110 of record NZ_FYBH01000150.1, on the reverse strand, counting down.
TCCTTACGGTAACGGGAAATAAAGGGGATTGTTGCACCTTCCGACAATAATTCCAGCGCATTCTGTACTTGAAAGGGTTTCAGGTTGAGTTCCGTGGATAGTAGTTGAGGAATGTTAAGCATTTGTGGTGTTAGAGAAAACAGCGCGTCGGGTAATTAATAGGTTAAATATTAGTAATATTCTGCTGATAATCCTGATTATATGGAGTTTTTCGGTTAATAAAAGGTTATGAAGTCATTAATCATATTTTGAAAGTATCAGCTAATGGTGATAAGCTAATATATCAGAAACTTTACAAATCTCAACCAAAGTCTCAGTTAAGTTGAGTGGTTACATCACAGGAAACATATAATTCAGTTTTGTATCAATTAGATACTCTGTCCTTGTAAATCCCATCAAAATTTTGTTGAAGTCGAGGTAAACATGCCTTTGTTATTTCTATTACCACTTTTTACGGCTCTCATCAGTGGATATATTTGTAAACGATCTACTGATGAAATTGGACAACTTGCAGGTGTATTAGCAGCTCTAAGCTTAGTTGTTAGTTTAGTATCAGCACCTTGGGAAATTCAGTTATTGTTGCTTATTGCTGTGTTAGTTATTACTCCCAAGCTCTTATGGAAAAATACTTATAATATTGAACCCAAACAAAAATAATGCTAATTGACAATAGTTAAGCTATAACAACAACCAGAATTTGATTGATTGTTCTAGCGATCGCTGTTAATAATTTGCAAGAATCACAAATTGATAGGGACATCCGTATTTACCTAGCATAGGACTACCAAAGCACGTTAGGACATTTTTGAAGCACCAAACCTATTAAACAGTAAACTTATTACTTATTACTTATTACTTATTATTTATTGATTAGGTGGAGGGTTTCAAATCTATTTTTCTTAACCAAGTTATCCAATCTTCTTGAGTCACAGATAATTCATCCCCTAATGTTTTAATATAAATAAATCCTTGACTAATAATTAAATCCCTAATTGGGTACCATGAATTTCTGTTTCTAATTAACAGGTCTAAAGGAATTACTCTGCCTCTAGCATACTTTTTATATTTCCACCACATTTGCCATAGTAATACAGATTGACTACACATGACTTGATAGCCTTTGGGCATTTTGTAATACTGAGATGAATAAAAACCAAGCTGATCTATTTGCCCTGACAAAATAAAGCTGTAATTAGCTAAAATTTCATTCATCAATGGCAAATAGGATGAATTAGCCTTCACAGAAAATTCTCGTGTGATTGCATTCAAATGAATTTTCAGAATAATACCTTCGTTTTTAGCAATTAGTTGATTACTATCACATACAAATTCAGCTATCAATGCAGAGTTAGATAGTAAAACTTGTCTTTTATTTAATGAATCTTTGACAAATTCAATAATTAGTTCTTTATCAGTCAACATTTATCTATATTAAAATTATTAATTTACTTTTTAATCAAAACTCACTGTTTTTTAAATTTACAATTTTTGTCGAACTAGCTGTATATTTTGCTTACAGGTGAGCGATAAAAAAAGATAAGTAGGTTGGCGTAAAAAATTATCGTTTGGATAAGGCAGGGGGCAGGGAGCAGGGAGCAGGGGGAACAAGGGTTTTAGGCTTATTTACTATTCTTCACATAGTTTGGTTTTATTGTGCCGACTTACTTAAATAGTAGTTGACATAACAAGATGAAGGTAGAATTTACTGATGTCGCCTTGGGTCGTATCTCTGACAATTTTTCAGAATTTAGAGCTATATTGATATAGTTCCCGGAAAATCTGGAAATATAACAGTGCATCTACTAATCATAAAAATGCTCACAGAACACAAAGCATGGTTAACATATGTGCTGTTAGCTACTATGTTATGCTTCGGTATTATTCTCAGTCACAGCAATTCTCCATAGGCTGGACAATTTGCTGAAATGCAGGCACTGACTAAGTAATAATTAATAAGTGATATCAAGTTCGGGAAATTACTTATTATTCGGCTCATGGTGCAAACATCTTAAAACTCTTTTTCTCCCTGCTCCATGCTCCCTGCTCCCTCCTCCTTGCTCCCTGCTCCCTTGCATTTCGAGCGAATGGTTATTTTTTATTTGGAAGTCCCTTAGGACTGGCTGAAAAATTCTTTAGTTTTTTCCATTAACACCACAGAGGAATATTTCCTAACTAAATAACTATCTCTATCGATCTTTGCTGCTATTTCTAATTCAGAAAAATCATCGGGTGCGGGTAGAGAAGTATCAATAATTCGATGCCAATAATTTCCTGATTCTAAAGGAGGTAACTCAAAATCAAGGTGTTCCCAATAAGCATTGAGCATAATGTGAAGATGTTCCCCATTATCCGGATGACATAAGGAAAAGGCAAGAGAATGAGAATACTCTCCATAATCAGGTTGACCTAAATATATTCCATGCCAAATTAAATGTGGTTTTTGACTATTATGCATAACTGCTAAAAAATTTTCTTGCCGAAAAATTTCTAATGCTTGAATAAAATAAATCAATTTTGTGACAAAATTCCGCAACCCATTATGCTTAGTTGTCAAACTCCAGTCAAACCAACTTAATTCATTATCCTGACAATAAGCATTGTTATTTCCTTTTTGGGTACGTTTGACTTCATCTCCCATGAGAAACATGGGGGTTCCCTGAGACAGAAACAGAATGGTAAAGAAATTTTTGATTTGTTGCGATCGCAATTTTTCTATTTCTGGGTCATCTGTGACTCCTTCTACACCGCAATTCCAACTAAAATTATCATTAGCACCGTCACAATTTTCTTCTCCGTTAGCTAGATTATGTTTGCGATTGTAGGAAACTAGGTCATTGAGAGTAAAACCATCGTGACAGGTAATAAAGTTAACGCTACGATTGATATCCTTATCTAACCGCGAATAGATGTCGGGACTAGCTAAAATTCTTGCTGCTAAGGTTTTAACCGAATTGCGATCGCGTTTGAGAAAACGGCGGATATCATCCCGAAATGGACCATTCCACTCAGCAAACCAATCTGCTAATTCGACAAACTTGCCCACACTATATAATCCCGCCGCATCCCAAGCTTCGGCAATCAGTTTTGTCCCAGCTAAAACAGGATCGGATTCGATGACAGAGATAATACCTGTAATCCCCGTTTCTTCATGTATCGGTTGTCCTAAAGTATTCCTTCCCAAGACAGTAGCCAGGTCAAAACGAAAACCATCGACGTGCATTTCCGAAACCCAGTAGCGCAAGGAATCCAGAATCAATCTACCGACAATGGGGTGATTGCCTTTCAGGGTATTGCCACAACCACTATAATTTTTGTACTGAGCGGGATTCTCATCTAAAATGTAGTAAGTTTGGTTATCCAAGCCCCGGAATGAGAGAGTTGGACCTGACTCGTTACCTTCTGCGGTGTGGTTAAAAACCACATCCAAAATTACCTCAATTCCTGCTCCATGCAAGGCTTTAACCAAATCCCGAAACTCATCCACTGCATCTTGTGGATCACTCTGGGAACTGTAACCCCTATGAGGCGCAAAAAAGCCAATTGTGCTGTAACCCCAATAATTGGTCAGTCCAGGAGGTGCATCCTGGGAATCAAAGTGGTGGACGGGTAGCAATTCGACTGCGGTAATTCCTAATTCCTTCAGGTAGGGGATTTTTTCTATTAAACCAGCATATGTGCCTCGTTTGGATGGGGATACACCGGAGTTAGGATGGCGAGTAAAACCGCCTACGTGTAACTCATAAATGACACTACAAGCATAGGAAGTTCTCGGATGTAGATCCCCTGACCAATCATAGGTACTAGGATCTATTACCACTCCTTTGAGGGCTTGAGCGCAGTTATCTCCCGGACTCAAGGCTGCTTGGCGATCATAAGTTTCATCTCCGACAATTGCCCGTGCGTAAGGGTCTAGTAATACCTTACTGCTATCAAAACGGTATCCTTTTTCTGGGTCAAACTTGCCGTCAGCTCGGTAAGCGTAAATCTGTCCTGCCTTAATTCCTGGTATAAAGATATGCCAGTAGTGATAAGTATTGTTTAATACAGGATCGAGTTTAATTGTTTGAGTTGGTTGAGCAGCATTAGCAGTGTCAAATAATAGCAGTTCTATAGCCGATCCATGTTGGGAAAAGATGCAGAAATTTACCCCATCAGGATAAACTGTAGCTCCCAAGGGGAAACTCTTTCCAGGTAATACTTTGAGATTTTCTGCCATTTTAGTTATCCTTGGGGATTGTTCCTGGGTGTTTGGGTAGGCATATCACTGCTCATGGAAACCTCGTCATAATTGCCCATGAGCCACCTTAAGTCCCAGACAAAGAACGCAGACTTTCATCCATATAGGAGCGATCGCCTAATTTTTGCAATAATGGCCCATAGATGCCAAACTTAATCACACTAATGGAGGCAGCTGGCATATCAATGCGATCGCGGTAACGTCCTAACTCAATACCCAAAAGACTACAGAGGATAATTCTAATAGTAGCTTTATGGGAGACAAGTAGTACATTACCATTTGTATATTTTTGCTCAATTTCGCCAATTACTAAGGAAGCACGACTAGCAACTTGGACTGCTGTTTCTCCTCCTGTGGGTGGATTCCAGGCAGGTTCAGTCATCCAGCGAATATAATCCTCTTCATGGTGCTGTTTGACAAAATCTGCGGTTTTATTTTCCCATTCTCCATATCTAATTTCTTTCAACCCTTCCCGTAGTTGCATATCAATACCCACGGCATCACACAGAGGTTTAGCTGTAGCAATAGTCCGTTTCATGGGACTGGCATAAACTGCATTCCAAGGTAATTTTTGGTAGGTATGGGCAAATGCTTCTGCCATCTGTAATCCTTCAGATGTGAGTTCGGCATCTATTTCACCACAGTAGCCACCAGTACGGCTATAAGTGGTTTCTCCATGTCTGAGAAGGTATAGTGTTAAGCTCATGATTTTTTCTTTAAATTTTTGATTCTCCTATATCAGAGCCTCAATTTTTGGGAATCGTCCGCAAATGCTTCTAATTTTCTGAGATACTCTAGGTGGTTAATCCATTTATTGGCAATTTTCTAAGTAATCAAGTTAAATAACTCGGGATTACTCAACACCCCCAATGT
>NZ_FYBH01000357.1 GCF_900185595.1 Calothrix rhizosoleniae SC01 | reverse complement strand
GTATTTTGGAGAATTGGTATAAGTGGGAGTATGGGAGGTAGAGTAAAAATTTGGCAACAAACTTGGGGTGTTGAGAAAAGCCAAAATAACTTTGTAGTATCTGGTGAATGGTGGGAAGTGCTTGGTGTAGATATAGATGCTTCTTCCCATGATGTTAAGAATGCTTACCGGCGATTAGCACGAGAGTACCATCCTGATATCAATAATTCTGCCAGTGCCCAAAACGCAATGCAAGCAATTAGTCATTCTTATCAAGAATTTCAACAAAAAACGAACCGAAAATAAAATTCAAGTAACCCTTACTAACTAAGATATTGCATAATAATTGACTCTAGCTGCACAATCCTTAAGGGCTTAGTTAAATATTCATTCGCTCCAACTGGATAGGAGCTTTTATCCGTAGTACTTGCAGATATCATCATCACCACAGGCAAATTTTGCCAATCTTGATTTTGTCGCAGTTGAGCCAGCAAATCCCATCCCCTATCATCCTCGTCCAGGGAATCCCTTTGCCAATCCCCATCGAATAAAATTAAATCTGGCTGTTGAGCGTATAATTTATCTAAAAATTCCCGAGGGTTTTGCAAATGCTCAACTTGAAACCCAATCGCCTGTAAATAATCTTGTAATAATTTTGCTGCTTTTTCTTGCCTTTCCACCAGTAAAATACGTTTAGTGGTAGGAGCAGTATATACCCCAGAAATATGAGAATTGACGGATGTGTGTGAGTTGGAATCTCTATGTGTCCTAGATTGATAATTTTCTTCGGCATTAATAACAGGTAAAAATATAGTAAATCGACTACCTTCACCCACAGTAGATTCCAGGGTTACATCTCCACCATGTAATCGTGCTAACTTACGTGTCAAAGCCAAACCTAATCCTGTTCCCTCATATTGGCGATTTAAACGACTATCTAGTTGCTTGAAGGGAGTAAATAAAAATTCTAATTCTTCGGGAGCAATACCAATACCCGTATCTATAACAGTAAAAGTAATTCCTCGCGTTACTTTTTTTACTTCTAGGGAAACTTTACCTTTTGGAGTAAATTTAATCGCATTAGTTAATAAATTCAGCAACATTTGCTTAAATCGTCTATCATCTGCGATACAAGTTTCTGCTTGAGGGTCAATGCTTGTTGTTAGTTGTAATCCTTTTTCCCAAGCACGATCGCGTACTGTGGAAATTACATAATTACACAAGTCTCGAACGTGTAATTTAGACAGTGATAGTTCCTCTTTGCCTGCTTCGACTTTAGATAAATCCAAAATATCATTAATTAGTGCCAGCAGGTGTTCTCCACTCTGATAAATACAATCAATGTATTTTTGTTGCTTATCATTCAGATTTCCCACCATTTCTTGTTGCAAAAATTGAGATAGTCCCATGATTGCATTCAAAGGAGTGCGTAACTCATGGCTCATTGTCGCGAGGAATTGACTCTTGGCTCGACTACCTGCTTCCACAGTTTCTTTACTAGCAAGTAGTTGTAATTCAGTTTGCTTGCGCTTACTAATATCCTCTATCATGGCAAGGCAAAATTTTGGTTTGCCATGTCTGTTAGGAATCAAAGAAACATTTACCAGAGTCCACACTAATTTGCGATCGCGATGGAACAATTGCCTTTCCATTTCTAAACGCTCCTCAATTCCCGATAGGAGCTGTTTATAAAGCTCTAAATCTCCAGCTTGTTTACAAATAATATCTGTGAATCGTTTGCCACATAATTCTCCTCGGTTATAGCCTATTATCTGAGATAAAGCTGGATTAGTATCGACAATCCGTGCTTTCATGTCTACCAAACCAATACCAATGGAAGAACGCTGAAAAATCGCCCGAAATTGTGCTTCACTTTGCCGTAATGCTGCTTGAGTTGTTTCCCTCCTGTGACATTGTTGACGAGCGATGGCAGAGAGTAATGTACGTCGTAAAATTTGAGGAGATATCTCACTTTTGACTAAATATTCCTGTACTCCCATCCGCATCACTCTGAATAATATCTCTTCATCTTGCCAATTTGCGATCGCTACAATTGCTACCTCGGGAGCTAAGGAACAAAAATCAGCAATAACTGCTAAACCATGAGTATGATTATCGGATAACTCTAATATTGCTGCATCCACTAACTGAGACTGCAAGACCGATGTAGCTTCTACAAAATGATCAACTTCAATTATTGTTAACTCTCTCAAATACTGGTAGTCTTTATTGCTTATCTGCCTCAGTTTTTGGAGCAAATAATCCCCATTGCTAGTTAAATTAGCAATACTTCTGCTGTCATTCGATTCTAGATTGATATGACATTGGGAAAATAGGAGAACATTAAATGTTTCGCGCTTCATAACGCCTGAATTATAGTATACTTTTATACTTATACCAGGAAAGGCTTCTCAGTAGCAAAAATATAAGTAACACCAATTTGAAGGAGGCAGTCCCAATGAAAAAATTTCACCATCAATTATCTAAGTAGAATTTTTCCTTCTCTCTGCTCCCTGCTCCCCTGCTTAGAAGCCAGAAGGGCAGATAAATACTGACTCATCTACGGAAAAATCTTGAAAAAAATTTTGATCACTGAAAAAATTGAAATAAGAGTAACCTTAGGGTCTTCTCGCTTTGTTCTCTGGTGAGGAAATTTGTGAAAATTTTAGTGGTTGGTAATGGAGGGCGAGAACACGCCCTTGCTTGGAAGTTATTACAATCCCAGCAAGTGGAGCAAGTATATTGTACCCCTGGCAATGGTGGTACAGCAATTATGTCGGGTTGCCAAAATTTACCCCTAAAGGTAGATGAATTTGAGAAAATTAGTCAATTTTCTCTACAAGAAGGGGTGGATATGGTAGTTGTAGGGCCAGAAATACCTTTGGCAAAAGGTATTACCGACTACTTACAAACGCAAGGTTTAATGGTATTCGGGCCTACCCAAGCAGGGGCACAAATTGAAGCCAGTAAGGCTTGGTCAAAATCCTTAATGCAAGCAGCAGGTATTCCCACAGCCAAAGCAGCAGTGTTTACCCAAGCTCCAGAGGCAAAATCCTATGTCCAAGCTCAAGGAGCGCCCATAGTAGTCAAAGCAGATGGTTTGGCAGCAGGAAAAGGGGTAATTGTAGCAACCACAATTGAGCAAGCAGAATCAGCCATTGAGTCAATCTTCCAGGGACAATTTGGTAGTGCGGGAAAATTTGTGGTAATTGAAGAATGTTTAACCGGACAAGAGGTATCGGTATTGGCATTAACCGATGGATTGACCATTCGCCCCTTATTACCAGCTCAGGATCATAAACGGATTGGAGAAGGAGATACAGGAGACAATACAGGAGGCATGGGAGCTTATGCCCCCGCACCCATCGCCACCCCAGAAATAATGGCAAAAGTACAGACAGAAGTATTAGAACCAGCGATCGCAATTTTAAAATCCAGGGGTATTGATTATCGCGGGGTACTATATGCTGGTTTGATGATTTCTCCTCTAGGAGAGTTGAAAGTATTAGAATTTAACTGTCGCTTTGGCGATCCTGAAACTCAAGTAGTCTTACCCTTATTGGCAACACCTTTAGAAGAATTGATGCTGGCTTGTATTCAACAACGTCTAGGAGAAATGCCACCCATCACCTGGAAATCAGGAGTAGCAGCCACCGTAGTAGCAGCTTCCGGTGGTTATCCCAGCAATTACGAGAAAGGAAAAGCAATCTCCGGAATTGCTCAAGCCGAAGCATTGGGAGCAACAGTATTTCAAGCCGGTACACAATTATTAAGTCAACAAATTATCACAAATGGAGGGCGAGTCTTAAACGTCACTGGAATCGGAGACAACTTTCAGCAAGCATTAGATCAAGCTTATGCTGGGATTAAATCTATTGAATTTGAAGGCATGTATTATCGCCGGGACATCGGTTATCGAGTTAGGTGATAAAAGTGAGGGAGTAATGGTTGATAGTTAATAGTTGATGGTATTGGGGAAACTTACTTATTACTTATTATTTCCTTCACTCCT
>NZ_FYBH01000209.1 GCF_900185595.1 Calothrix rhizosoleniae SC01 | reverse complement strand
AGCAGGAATTTTATTGTTATATGTAAAGAAGCCGCTAATGCTTCTATAGGAATTCGGGGATCTAGACACCACAAACTTTACGAGTGGTTGAATCCAGATAGCCAAGATATAATAGATAAAATAAGATGCAAAAACTTCTGAGTTGTTTGTCCTGAAATCTTTTAGCTTCATGAATTAGGTATCTCAAATCTGAGAATGCGATGAATTGAGAATATGTAGCGTCACCTGCTCCGATTTTACAGCATTCTCCGATGGCATCTGAGAAAGGGCATGGTGAGAAAATAATCATGAAACACATAGAAGGAAATTTTCAGGGTTCGGGAGGACTAAAACTTTATTATCAAAGTTGGCAACCCCAGGTACAAGTACAGGCAATTATCGCCATAGTTCATGGTTTAGGTGCCCATAGTGGATTATTTAATAATGCCGCACAGTACCTGACTCCCCAAGGCTATGCTATCTATGCTTTTGATTTAAGGGGACATGGACGTTCTCCGGGACAACGGGGACATATTAACGCCTGGGCTGAATTCCGGGAAGATTTACATACCTTTTTGCAGCGAATTCAGGAACAAGCACCAACCTGTGCCTGCTTTTTGTGGGGATATAGTTTAGGTGCGGTGATTACCTTGGATTATGCTTTACATTTTCCCGAAAGTTTACAGGGAATTATCTTAATTGCACCTGCTATTGGCAAAGTCAGGGTTCCACCACTCAAAGTAGCTTTAGGGCGGATGTTTTCTCGCATTTGGCCTCGTTTTAGCCTCAAAATCGGGGTAGAACGCAATCGTCAAGCAATGGCAGAGTTTATCAAAGATCCTCTCAGGCATGAGTATGGTAGTGCTAGACTAGCCACGGAGTTTTTTTTCGCAGAAAAGTGGGTACAAAAACATGGTTCCCAATTACAAGTTCCCTTATTGATATTAAATAGTAGTGGCGATCGCGTCACTCCTTCAGAGAGCAGTTTAAAGTTTTATCAGCAAGTCAGCTTTCCTGATAAGGAATGGTATGTCTATCCTGGTGATTATCACGATATCCATTTCAATATCGATTATTCAGATGTCTTGATTGATTTGGGTAATTGGTTAGAAAAGCACTTACAGGGAGGAATGAGCCATCAACCCACAGGTTGCTATATTAAAACACCATCTTTACAGCCATGAAAAGTTAACATTTTACCGACTTGATTGCGAAAAGATACAAAATGTTGATTTTGATCCCTGGTACGATCTACATTATTATTATGTACTTTGTACAGTTTTTATAGACATTTACTTATATCGGCTAGATGTCTGAAAAGTTCAAATATACAATTATCAGATACTAAATTATCAGGAAGATATTGAGGGATAAATAGGACTGAGATATCAGAAGTAAGCATCTAAAATATCTCTGTTTATCATCATGATTAGCTTATTAGCTCCGAAACTATTTTAAATAGTTGGTTTGCTGATTGCTATGGTAATAATACCTTATTTACAAATATTAAAGCCTGTGAATCAATGAACTCCACTTATTAGCAAAAGCTAGGAGGCAGTCCAAATGAAAAATAATTTGCACCATCAATTATCTAAGTAAAATCTTCTTTTCCCCATGCTCTCTGCCCCTACCTACTATTTAGAATTCAGAAGGTAGAAAGCAGAAGGTTTAATACTTATATTTCGTTCTTTCAACCATGGGATGGATCTTAACTATTATGGCTACTGCTATAAGAATAACCCCAGGTAAAATTGTATGGATTTGCAGGAATGAAAACCAAAAGTTAAAGATTTTTTAGTTGGGTTACATTGTCGTTTAACCCAACTAAATATAAGGATTATAAGCTTAAACCAAACAGCATTTGCAACTTAGCAGTTAAAACCAAAAATTATCAGAGAGGAGAAGAGTGGCAAATTCTTCTTGAACCATATGTTTGACTCCCATAAAATTTATAGAGCACCACCGGATTCTGGAGAAATGATTCTGGGGTGGACATTATCTTCTTTGTTGGATAGGGTATGTAAGGATTATTCCAACCCCCATACTCTTAACCAATGGATACAAACAGGGTGGAAGTCCCTATCTAATCAAGAATTGCAAACTGCTGCGTTGGAAATAGGATTAGGTTTAAGGGATTTGCAGTTAGAAAAAGGTGATCATGTTGCTCTATTATTGCACAGCGATACCAATTTCTGCATAGCTGACATGGGTTGTCTGCTGGCGGGTTTAGTAGATGTGCCAATTGACATCACCCAAACTATTGAACATATTATTTTTATTCTGCGTCACTCAGAAGCTAAGGTACTAATTATTTCTAACTTAGATTTACTTTATCAGTTAGTTCCTTATCTCTGGGATACGACAGATTTACATACGGTAATTGTTGTTGATGTTCCTCAGGATTGGCAGGAAGTACATAAACAACAATTAACCTGTGGGTGGAGTGATGAGGAACAGGGACAGAAACCACAGCATGAAGATGGGAAAGCCAAGGAAATTCCCCAGGAACTATGTTTGTGCATTCCCGAATTTTGCTCACCTATGAGTAGGTATAAACCATGTCCAAAATTTCCTCAATGTATCCAACTCTTCTCCTTAGCAGAGATTCGTGCTAGGGGAATGATGCAGACTTCAGGGGAGCAAATCCCACAAATTAGTTCATCCATAGCGCCAACAGACTTAGCTACTATCATTTATATTCCTGGAGCTACAGAGGAACTTCAGGGAGTCATGCTCACCCATGAAAACCTTGCTGCTAATGCCTTGGCAATGTTTACTGGCAATAATTTAGTATGTGGTGCTCAAGAGGTTGTTCTCTCCTTTTTACCACTTACCCATGTTTTTGCTCGCGTCTTATTATATGGTCATATTTACTACGGACACAGCATTTACTTCAGCAATCCCAAGGGAGTTCTTAAACACTTGCAACAAGTTCGTCCGACTATTTTTGCTACTGTTCCCCTATTACTAGAAAAGATTTATGACAAGCTTCTAGAAACGGGATGGAAGCAAAGGAGAAAAAATAGACCCCGAGCTATACTGTTTGATTAGGCACTCAAGCTTGCTCAAAAATATGAACTAGGAAAGCCGACTACAACTTTATATAGAAAGATTTTGCACCTGGCAGATAAACTAGTATTTTCACGATGGCGTTCAGTATTTGGTGGTCAGATTAAGTACATTGTTAGTGGTGGAGCATCGTTAAAAGCAGAAATTGCTAACCTATTTACAGCAGCTGGAATGGAGATTTTGCAAGGTTATGGTTTAACAGAGACAAGTTCAGCTGTTACTTGCAATCGGGGCAAATTCAACCGTGCTGGGACTGTAGGTGTACCATTACCTGGAGTAGAGCTGGCTATAGCTGAGGATGGGGAAATTATCGTCCGGGGGCCTTATAATACCCAAGGATATTACAAAAACCCTGAAGCTAGCAAACAATTGATTGATGGGGAAGGTTGGTTGCATACAGGGGATTTGGGAGAGTTTACCACCGCAGGTTTCCTGAAGATTACAGGTTTAAAGAAAAGTCGCTTTAAACTGTCTACAGGCAAATACATTACCCCAGAACCATTAGAAACAAAACTCCAACAATCTCCTCTCATAATATATGCGATCGCAGTGGGTTCGGAACGCAAATTCTGCGCCATGTTAATTTTCCCTGACTTACAGCAGTTAGATTTAACAGCCAAAACCATGGGAATTAAATTACCCATAGAGGAGTTATTGCACCATCCTTGTATTATCGCCCTCTATCAGACATTAGTTGACACAGCTAATTGTCATTTACCATATTGGTCAACAGTAAAACGGTTTCAATTAATTAATGCTGTGCTCACCGTTGAGAATAGGATGCTAACCCCCGATGGGAAGGTGATGCGGGCAAAAGTGTTAGAAGCATATTCTCAACAAATACAGACTATCTATAACGACGCTCAAAACCCGAAAACAAAAAAAAATGGCAATGGTAAAGAAGAGATAGAAGATATTCTGACATCCATTTGTCCTGCTATTCCTCAAGCCTCATGTCCCGCTTTTGCTAAGTCTTTGAATTCATGATTTTTCTCACACAGAGGTGTGGAGGGGAGGACACGGAGACACGGAGACACGGAGACAGGGAGAAAATGGTTTATCCTCTCTGACAAAATCATCCCGCAATTATGCAATGCCAAGCAAACTAATTACATCTAATTAGAAGGAAGAATCAAACTATGTTAAAACCTTTTAGAACAGCCGCAGTTCTTGGTGCAGGGGTGATGGGAACCCAAATAGCCGCCCATCTAGCCAATGCCGGTTTAACCGTATATTTACTCGATATTCCTGCTAAAAATGAGCATAAAAATAAACTAGTAGAAACCGCATTTAAAAAAGCTAAAAAGCAATCTCCTCCCATATTTTTTACAGATAAAACTGCCCACAGAATAACTCTCGGTAACTTTGATGAACATTTTCACTACCTTACAGATGTGGATTGGGTGATTGAAGCTGTAGTCGAAAATTTAACTATCAAACAACAATTACTGGCACGGGTGGAGCATACCATCCGCGATGATACAATTGTCTCTACAAATACCAGTGGTTTACCCATCCATAATATTGCCCAAGGACACTCCGATTCTTTCCGCAACCGCTTTTTAGGCACTCACTTTTTTAATCCACCCCGTTACCTGAAACTACTAGAACTAATTCCCACACCTGATACATCCCCAGAAGTCCTAGAAAGGATGCAATGGTTTGCCAGTCTATATCTAGGTAAAGGAGTAGTCATAGCTAAAGATACCCCCAACTTCATCGGTAATCGCATCGGTATGTATGCAATGATGCTGGCGATCAAAGCATTAACCGATAGTGGTGGCTATACCATTGAAGAAATTGACACCTTAACAGGAACTATCGTCGGTAGACCTAAATCTGCGACCTTCCGGACTGTAGACTTGGTAGGATTAGATACCCTAGTGTATGTGGCGAAAAACCTCTATCCCGCAATTTCTCAAGACGAAAGTCGCGATATGTTTGACATCCCGCCATTACTGAATCAATTAGTAGAAACAGGGACATTAGGGGCGAAAACAGGTCAAGGATTTTACAAAAAACAGGGAAAAGAAATTCTCTCCATTAATCCTGTCACCCTGGTTTACGAATCTGCTCAACCAATGAACCTGGGAAATATAGAAGCGATCGCGAAAATACCAGATTTAGCCCAACGCTTACAAGCTTTGTATCAAGATCAAAGTCGTGCAGGTAAATTCTTCCAACAGTTTATCCTCAAAGTCCTAGCATACAGCGCCCATCGGATTCCCGAAATTACTGATAACCCCGCAGATATTGACAGAGCAATGCGCTGGGGATTTGGCTGGGAATTGGGACCCTTTGAAATATGGCATGTGTTGGGATTTGAGACAGTTTTGGCTGATATGAAAGCCAATGGTATCTCCATCCCAGATTGGATAAATTCAGCAAACAGGGACAGGTGGGGACATCCATCCCACAGGATAGATGACATTAAGCTGAGTGTAATCAAATCTGACCCCAAACGTACCCTATGGGAGAACTCCGAAGCCGCATTACTAGACTTAGGGGATGGAGTCGCCTTATACGAATTTCGTTCCAAAGGTAACACCCTCAGCCTCAAAGTCATCGATGGTTTCACCCACATCCTAGATATGATCGAAACCGGGGATTTCCGGGGATTAGTAATTGGTAATGAAGGTGTCAACTTCTCGGCTGGAGCCAACTTGGCAGAGATGGGAATGCTGGCACAATCAGGCATTGAACCCGTTGTTAACCTCATTGTCACTTTTCAATCCCTCTTACAAAGGATTCACTACTTTCCCAAGCCGATTGTAGCCGCCATTCACGGTCGCGCTCTGGCAGGAGGGTGTGAATTAGTCATGGCTTGTCCCCACATAGTCGCCGCCGCCGAAACCTACATTGGACTTGTAGAACTGGCTGTAGGACTGATTCCCGGCGCTGGTGGCATTATGCGGATGGCAACATGGGCTGCTAATCGCGCCGCCACAGAATCCGCCCATCATATCCAACCTTTCCTCACCCAGGCATTTACAACCATCGGCATGGCAAAAGTGTCCAAAAGCGCCTACGAAGCCCAAGAACTAGGCTTTCTCCCAGCCACCGCCAAAATCGTCATGAACGCCGATAACCGCCTGTACATTGCCAAACAGGAAGTGATTTGCTTAGACAAAATAGGCTACATACCACCCCACCATAACTTGATTATGGTACTCGGTCGTCCCGCCAGAGCCATCCTAGAACACGCAGCTTATGTCATGGGAAAAGGTGGTTACATCACAGAATATGACCGCTATCTTGCTAATCGTCTAGCCTATGTGATCACAGGTGGGGAACTCTCAGCACCATCCCTCGTTAATGAAGATTATCTGCTGCAACTTGAACGAGACATGTTCATACCCCTACTACAACAACCCCAAACCCAACAAAGAATAGCTCACATGTTGAAAACCAAGAAACCACTACGCAACTGATATAGCAGAAGACAGGGGGAAGGAGGAAGGAGGGAAGGAGGGAAGGAGTGAAGGAGGGAAGGAGGGAAGGAGGGAAAGAGTGAAGGAGGGAAGGAGTGAAGGAGGGAAGGAGGGAAAGAGTGAAGGAGGGAAAGATAAAAAATCTTAACTCCCAACTATCAACTATCAACTATCAACCATCAACTATCAACTATCAACCATCAACTATCAACCACCAACTATCAACCATCAACTATCAACCACCAACTATCAACCATCAACTAACAACTATCAACTAACAACTATCAACTAACAACTATCAACCAACAATGAAACAACCTTATATAGTCTCCAGCGTGCGGACTGCTGTAGGAAAAGCCCCCCGAGGCACCTTAAGCCATATGCGCCCAGACGACATGGGAGCAATTGTAGTCAAAGCCGCCATCGAAAGAATCCCAACACTACAACCATCACAAATTGATGATATTATCATCGGCTGTGCCTTCCCAGAAGCTGAACAAGGATTCAACCTGGGGCGAGTCATAGCTCAACGAGCAGGATTACCAGACTCTGTCGCCGGTTGCACCGTTAACCGCTTCTGCTCCTCAGGAATCCAAACCATTGCTATGGCACACCAAGCAATTGTAGCCGGACACGCGAACATTATAGTTGCTGGTGGTGCGGAATCCATGAGCTTAATTCCTATGGGCGGAGATTACCTAGCCCCCAACCCGGAAATGATTGTCGAGGCTCCCCAAGCTTACTGTACCATGGGAATTACCGCCGAAAACGTCGCCCAAGAATATCATATCTCCCGTGAAGACCAAGATGCCTTCGCTTTGCGATCGCACCAACGGGCATTGACGGCAATTCAACAGGGGAAATTTGAGTCGGAAATTATACCTTTAATAGTAAGTGAAACCCTGTATATTAATGGTCAACCCCAGCAAATAGAGAAGGTCTTCCAAGTCGATGAGGGGCCTCGTTTCGATACCAGTTTATCAGCTTTGGCAAAATTAAAACCAGTATTTCGGGTGAATGGTACGGTAACTGCGGGTAACTCATCCCAAACTTCCGATGGGGCGGCGGCGGCGGTAATCATGAGTGAGGAAATGGTGAATCAACTCGGTGTACAACCCCTAGGTAAGTTACTGGGATTTGCAGTTGCGGGGGTTCCACCGGAAATCATGGGTATTGGCCCGGTTGTAGCTGTACCGAAGGTGTTGCAGCAAGTAGGTTTAACCTTGGATGACATTGGGTTAATTGAACTCAATGAAGCTTTCGCAGCTCAAAGTTTAGCAGTAATTCGCAAACTGGGATTGAATGAGGAGATTATCAATGTCAACGGTGGTGCGATCGCTCTCGGTCATCCTTTGGGTTGTACGGGTGCCAGGTTAACTGCAACTATTCTACATGAAATGCAGCGCCGTGGTATTCGTTACGGTCTGATTACTATGTGCATTGGTGGTGGTATGGGGGCTGCTGCTGTTTTGGAAAATTTGATGATTTAAGGTCTATTTACACATATCTTGCATCTTCTCAATCAGGGTAAGGTGGGCAATGCCCACCCTACGATTTATCCACTGTTTGGTGTAAAAATATGAACATATTCTTTTCAGATCCAATAATTGTCATTCCGGTACTAATTTCCATGTTTCTCATACTGGGTTATGTGGGAGTACCTTTATGGGTGTGGTCTTTGTATGGTGTAACTGTTTTATCTGTAGGGAATGCGCCTATTTGGTTATGGTTGATGTTTGCAGTGGTGGCTGTAGTGCTGAATGTTCCCATGTTCAGGCGATCGCTTGTTACATCACTGATAATTAAAGGTATAAAAGAATTTAATATCCTCCCAGAAATTTCGGATACAGAAAAGGCTGCAATTGAAGCGGGGAATGTATGGGTTGATGGTGAGTTCTTTTCTGGTAAGCCTAATTTTCATCGGATTAATAGTGAACCTTATCCCCAGGTGACACCGGAATTACAAGATTTTCTGGATGGTCCGGTGGCAAAAGTCTGTAAAATGGCCAGTGATTGGGAAATTTACCGTCGCCAGGATTTACCACCGCAAGTATGGGAATATTTAAAGCAGGAACGATTTTTTGGCATGATGATTCCGCCAGAGTATGGGGGTTTGGGATTTTCTAATTTTGCCTATAGTACGGTGATGACCAAGTTAGCATCCCGTTCGTTTACCCATGTGGCTACTGTGAGTGTACCTAATTCTCTGGGCCCAGCGAAGTTGTTGCTGCGTTATGGAACTACTGCACAAAAGGACTATTATTTACCCCGTTTGGCTAGGGGGGAGGAAATTCCCTGTTTTGCATTGACAGAACCAAATGCAGGTTCGGATGCGGCTAGTATTCAATCAGAGGGTGTAGTATTTAAAGAAAATGGTAAACTATATCTGCGATTAAATTGGAATAAACGTTATATTACCCTAGGTGCGATCGCAACTTTGTTAGGATTGGCTTTTAAGTTGCGAGATCCGGAAAATCTTTTAGGAAAAGGGGAGAATGTAGGTATTACTTGCGCCTTGATTCCTACGGATACACCAGGGGTAGTTTTACAGACAAGGCATGACCCAATGGGTGTACCTTTTTACAATTCTCCCACCCAAGGACATAATGTGGTGGTTCCCATTGACCAGATTATTGGCGGTGT
Source organism: Calothrix rhizosoleniae SC01 (assembly GCF_900185595.1). Lineage (GTDB taxonomy): Bacteria > Cyanobacteriota > Cyanobacteriia > Cyanobacteriales > Nostocaceae > Calothrix_A > Calothrix_A rhizosoleniae. Next base: position 1,628 of record NZ_FYBH01000209.1, on the reverse strand, counting down.
AGAACAGGCTGGTGCAGGTTGGAAAATGTTGATGCAATCCCTGGCTGGTGGTAGGGGTATTAGTTTCCCAGCTACTTGTACGGGGGTGGCGAAGCTAGTATCAAGAGTCACAGGGGCATATACCATAGTTAGACGGCAGTTTGGTTTACCTATCGGTAAATTTGAAGGGGTTGAGGAACCCTTAGCCCGGATTGGTGGTTTAACTTACTTGATGGATGCAGCCCGGACTTATACCTGTGGTGCGGTGGATAAAGGTGAACAACCGGCGGTAATTTCTGCGATCGCAAAATACAATCTGACAGAACTATCCCGTCAAATTATCAATGATGGTATGGATATTATGGGGGGTGCGGGAATTTGTCGGGGAGAAAGAAATCTATTGGCTAATATTTATACAGCGACTCCCATTTCCATTACTGTGGAAGGGGCAAATATTCTCACCCGCACCATGATGATTTTTGGTCAAGGGGCAATTCGCTGTCATCCTTATGTATATAAAGAAATTGAAGCTTTAAATCAAGGGGATATTAAGGCTTTTGATAGTGCTTTGTGGCATCACCTCGGTTTAACTATACGCAATGGTTTTCGGACAGAGTTGCTGAGTATTTCCCGTGGTTATTTAGCTCGTCCTTTCGGGGGAGTAACAGCGCCATATTATCGTAAACTAGAATGGGCATCTGCCAGTTTTGCCTTGATGACAGATTTGGCATTATTTAGTTTTGGTGGAACTCTGAAGCGACGGGAAAATCTCACGGGACGCTTTGCTGACATTCTTTCCTGGATGTATTTAGCAACAGCTACCCTGCGTAGATTTGAGGAGGAAGGTTGTAAGCAAGATGACTTACCATTTGTACATTGGGCGATGCAGTATAGTTTTTCTCAGATTCAGTCAGGCTTTGAAGGAATTTGTGATAATTGGTCTGTACCTGTTATTGGTCGATTGTTGCGAATGGTAGGTTGGTGGTGGCGGATGAATCCCATTGGGACTCTACCCGTAGATAAACTTGGTAGCAAAATTGCTCGCAGTCTGCAAACTCCGGGGGAACAGAGAGACAGACTCACCCGTGGTATTTATATTCCTACCTCTGAAGAGGAAGCCTTGGGAAGGTTGGAAAAAGCATTCTTGCTGTCATCCCAAGCAGAACCAATTATCAAGAAGATTAAACATAGCATTCGTGCTGGTAAGTTACCACAGAAAAGACCACAACAGTTAATTACGGAAGCTTTAGTCGCGGGGTTGATTAGTAGGGAGGAAGCGGAGTTAGTTTATGAAGCGGAAATGGTGAGGAATGATGCGGTTCAGGTGGATTCGTTTACCTTAGAAGAGTATCAGCGAGAAAGTCAAGCAGCCACGCTTCCCACCTAGTACTCCACCACACCAACTTTGCTGGGTAGGAGGAGAGGGGGGAGTGTGGGGAGTGTGGGAAGTATGGGGAGAAAATAACTTTTTCTTCTCAACTCCTCAGTTAGATTAATGTTGTGCAGCTTTTCGCACATCCTCCACACTTAGCTCCAAAGCCTGTGCTATCTGTTCCACCGTCAACCCCGCAGCTAACATTGCTGGTACAGCAAGTAACTTTCCTTCCTGTCTACCTGTTTCCATACCTTCCTGTTTACCTGTTTCTATA
>NZ_FYBH01000033.1 GCF_900185595.1 Calothrix rhizosoleniae SC01 | reverse complement strand
ACTAACAACTAACAACTAACAACCATCAACCCTCACTCTCTCACTTCCATCTATTACTCTTAATTCTTCGCTCCTAATGGCTGCTTGTCTTGGATTTCCAAGGGTAAAAAGATTGTTAAAATTTCTCCATGACGGGGACGTTGTCGGACAATCAGCTTACCACCGATTTCTTGAAATAGATGTTTAGTTGCAGAGAGATTGAGGCTAATTGTACCCGTTTCTGGTTGGAAAGTTAATAATTGCCCCAGGGCTTTGCGAATAGGTGGGGTACATGAAAATGCCGATTTTCGATCTGGCTCTTGAGATTGAGGTAAAGGTAATAATTGCAACTTTAATTGGTTCCCCGCCGGAATTACCTGTACTTGAATGTGACTTCCTGAGGGTAAATTGCGAGTCACATTTTCCATGACACCAGTCAAAACCCGATCCAACATGACAGGATTACTGATCACTGTTGGTAGTTGTTGGGGTAAAACAACTTCTAAAGTTAGGTTACGTCTACTAGCAGTTTCTTGCCAACGGGGGATATTTTGCTGGAGAACTTGATCCAAAGACATAGCCGTTAGAGGAGTTTTAGTAGTTGTTTTGCCAACAGGACTAGTTTCCAACTCTGCTGCTTGGAATAGTAACTCCATGCGATCAATTTGTTCGGTGCATTCGCAGTCTATAATTTTTAAACGCTTGATAACGTTAGCAGACAAGTCCTTTTGCCTTAACAATAAGCGTGTCATGGTGCGAATCGTTGTTAATGGGGTACGGACTTCATGGGCGAAGGCTTGCAGTAACTCTACATCATTACGCTGTGTATAAGAGTGAGAATTTTCCACACCATTGCTGATTGTATCCTGTTCATCTAAACCAGAATCGGGCAATGAGCTATTTCCCTTCTCATTTTGTCCTTTGGCTACAGTCTCTGTTTTTACCTCTGGTTCTGGTATATATGTTAGTAATAACTGGCTAAACTGCACAACTTGGCGGTAATCTGGTTGTGCTTGTGGATATTGTTGTACTAACAACTCTAAATCAGCAAATAAGTTGGGATTAGTCAGCATTACCCTTGCTCCCAATGCCTGCCATGCTTGCTGAACGACTTCTGGTTCAAAAGAGAAAAGATAATGGCGGCTACCATTTTCTTCTGGTGTCAAAACCAGCAGCAATCTAAATTTTCCCGTAAATATCAAGCAAAACTGCTCTTGTGCCAAAGGATCTACTGGTAACAAAGGTAATACAGATTCTTGGGGATTAACCTTTAAATCTGGATTAACATCAACAGTAGGCATTTGAAATGGCATCAACGCCAAGGGGTTAAATGGCTTGCCTGTAAAAGTAATAGTTTGTATCTGATGAGCCAATTGTGGTTGGCTAAATACGGGAACTGGCCCGGTGAATACCAATCCAGGTATACTATTATGATTGGTATTTTCAACATTACTTAATAGCATTTGTTCTGCTGCCGCTAAACTCATTCGCCATTGCTGTTGAGCTTTTGCAGATGAACATTCAACAAAAGTGGATTGATTGGTGGTTACAACTTCTTTCAAACTTGGCAAGATCCATTTGTACACCGATTTTCACCCCTTGATTTGCTAGTGACCTTGAGCGTGTAAGCAAATTCATCACTACCTACGAGGTTATAGCTATTTGTGTGTAAATGAAAGTCGTAGAACCGAACAAATAAGGTGCGATTTTCCTCTACACCTTGGTCAATTTCCCGAAAATAATCTTTTCCAGATAAAAATAAAAGCGATAGATAAATTTTACTTGGATTTTGGGAATAATAAATTAAAATATCTCCCAACGAAAATAAGATGCTGAAGTTATTAACAGCGAATTTATATATATTCTGTGTTCTTACTATCTATTATTTATTTCTAGTGCCATCAGCGATCGCACAAGTCACTTCTGATAACTCCCTGAACACAAAAGTTACTGTTGATGGGATCAAGTATCAGATTGAAAATGGCACAATCTCTGGAACCAATCTATTCCATAGTTTTGATCAGTTCTCTGTTCCGACAAATGGTTCTGCGATTTTCAAGAATAATACAAATATTCAAAACATTTTTGGTCGAGTAACTGGGGGTAATATTTCTAATATTGATGGTTTAATTGAGGCTAATGGCACAGCCAGTCTATATTTAATTAACCCTAATGGAGTTATTTTTGGTTCTGGTGCTTCGCTGAACATTGGTGGTTCTTTTGTGACCTCAACAGCAGATATTATCCTCTTTCCAGATAATGTAAAATTTAGCGCCACTAATACTAGTACACCACCAATCCTCAGTATGAAAGTTCCTGTAGGATTGCAATTGGGTTCTAATCCCGGAGATATTATTGTCAATGGTTCAGGAAACGAATTAAATCTTGTTAGTCGCACCAATCCTTCTATTAACAGGAGTAATAGACCCGTAGGGCTGCAAGTTAAGGATGGTCAAACCCTTGCCCTCGTTGGTGGGAATGTCACTCTCAATGGAGGAAATCTGACTGCAAACTCAGGAAGGATTGAAATAGGAAGTGTTCGTGAAGGCACAGTTAATATAATTCATAGCGATGCCGATACCAGTTGGAAATTAGATTATCAAGATATTAATGTCAATAACTTCCAAGATGTTAATTTATTAAGCCAGAATAATATGGGTTCTTCTTTGGAAGTGAGCAGTGATACAGCTGGTGAGATTCAGATTCAAGGAAGAAATATTAATGTTAAAGACGGTTCCGCAATTTTGGCTGACACTCTCAAAGATGGTACTGGAGGTAAGATAACACTAAAAGCCACGGAGGATATAACTGTTAGTGGTATATCTCAGTCCAAAGTATTTATGAGTTATGTCTCTACAGATGTTGCTCCCGATGCTACAGGACATGGAGGGGAAGTAAATATTGAGACTAAAAATTTGTTCCTGACTGATGGTGGTCAGATTAACGCTAATACATTTAGTTCTGGTAATGCAGGTGTCGTCAAAGTCACAGCCGATGACATTGAAATTATTGGTTTTAGTCCTTATGGTCCCAGTGGTTTATTTTCTCAAGTGAATCGAAATGCTACTGGTACAGGAGGTAATATATTTGTCACAACCAATAGCTTAAAAATGGATGGAGGAGCGCAGATTCTTGTCAATACATTTGGTATTGGGGATGGGGGCAATTTAATTGTTAAAGCTGAGGAAATAGAATTAATTGGCACAGGTGTGGCTGGTAATAGCGAGTTTTCCACTGCTTTACTCTCTAGTACGGAAAGAGGATCCACTGGAAATGCAGGTACTTTAACTGTGGAAACCAACTCTTTGAAACTGACAGATGGAGCACAAATCACTGCTAGTACTAGTAATGAAAAGAATGCTGGTAAAATCAATGTCCAGGCAAATGATATCGAATTAATTGGTACTTCAGATAGTGGGAGAAGAACCAGTGGTATATTTAGTTTTGTGAATTCTCGTACAACAGGTAATGGCGGTGATTTAAACATTACAACCGCAAACTTAAAAGTTGCCGATGGAGCTGCCATTGTTACTAGTACTGCTGCTTCGGGAAAAGCAGGAAATATTATAGTCAATGCCACTGAATCTATAGAACTAGTTGGTACATCATCCACAGGAAAAGTTAGTGGTTTGTTTGCCAGTGCTGTGTTGGATACGGGAGATGGTGGTGATATAAAAATTACCACAGACGAGCTTAGCATTAAAGATGGGGCAACCATAAATGTCAGTAATTTCTCTGCTAATAATCCCAACAGTCGTCCAGGGGAGGGAAAAACCGGGAATCTGGAAATTCAGGCTAAATCATTGTTATTAGATAGTTCCACAGCAGATACTTTCAGTAGTATTACTGCATCTAGTGCTACAAAAGACGGGGGTAATATATCTCTGCAATTGTCAGATTCATTAGTTGCTAATAATGGCAGTCAAATCCTGGCTGAAACTAGGGGAGATGATAAGGGAGGTAATATTAACATTACAAGCAAAAAGGTATCCCTGAACAGTGGAGCGGAAATTTCTGCCAATAGTACAGGCTTAGGTAAAGCAGGTAACATTAATATCTTGTTTGAAAGATTAGAAACTAATAACGGAAAAATCACTGCTACTTCAGAACAAACAGGTGGCGGTAATATTACCTTAACTGCAACTGCTAGTGAGATATTCCTGCGTAACAATAGTTTGATTAGTACTAGTGTCCTCGATAGTAATGGTGGTGGGGGTGATATTTTTATTACTGCTAATGTAATCGCACTTCTGGGAAATAGTAATATTAAGGCTAATGCTGTTTTAGGCCCTGGAGGTAATATTCAAATTAATACCCAAGGTTTATTTCTATCTTCAGATAGTGTAATTACTGCGAGTTCTCAGTTTGGTATTGATGGAGAAGTAGAGATCAATAACACAAAAGAAGAGAAAATCAATATCAAAAAATTACCAGCTACTCCCCTCGATAAAAATAAATTAGTTGCCAGAAGTTGCTCCCAACAAGAAAATTCCTTTGTAGTTGCAGGTAAAGGAGGATTACCAGTTAATCCAAGTCAAACATTGAGAAGTCAGGATTCATGGGTAGATTTACGTATTCCTGAGGGTAAGCTGGCACAAAGCAAATCACAGAAAAGCAATAATTCTGCCAGTCAACGCTCAACAACTGTAGATCAACAAGCACAGTCAACTCCTTCTCAAATCCGCGAAGCTCAAGGATGGATTGTTAATGGCAATGGGAAAATAGAATTAGTAGTTAATGCTCCTACAACAAGTTCTCATGCATCTCAGAATATTGCGGGCAATTGTCAAAGCTGATACAGTTTCCGTTCTGTTGATGATAGCCTTGACAGGCTTGGGCGCAATCATTGCGCCCCTAATTACTGCCGAAAGCATTTTTAAAATTAGTATTATTTATTACTTGTGACTTATTACTTGCGCCTAATACTATATTTTGGCACTTTTAATTGACATAGCATAAGTACGTAGATAATCGTCAATTGTATTTAAATATCTTTAGAGAAAAAATATATTATACTTATCTATTTTTCATTGAACAGAGGATTTAATAGAAATAAGCATTTAATGTATTTCATAAGCCTTTTTAGGCATTAAGATAACAATCTTTGTCTCCCCCCTTAGCCAGTCTAGGGAAAATATATTGTCAAAGAGTTTATTAGTTGTGTGTATCCAAGCAAATTAAATCCAACAAATTAACAAAAG
>NZ_FYBH01000208.1 GCF_900185595.1 Calothrix rhizosoleniae SC01 | reverse complement strand
CTTTTGGTTCTTCTGAAGAGTTGAATGCTGAAGTTATATCATTTTTACGGAATACCAATTTTATAGAAGGGGTAATACGTAATAAGTAATAAGTAATACCATTTTGAAAAAAGAATCGGACAGATGGGTAGGGGACATCCACAATCTTTTGGTATATAAAATTATCTTACTGGTGCCGTGCCCCTACGAAAAATGTATGTGTTGCAAACAGTATTTTAATTGGTATAAGTATAATTTTTCCTGCCCCCTGCTCCCTGCTCCCTGCCCCCTGCTCCCTACTCCCTACTCCCTGCTCCCTACTCCCTACTCCCTACTCCCTACTCCCTGCCCCCTGCTTACAAATCAGGAGGCAGCCATAATTAGCGATCGCCTGCCTGAATAGCTGCAAATATAGAGGAGTAATCTGCATATTCAAGTGACATTTTCATTGCCATTTCTAAAATTTGCTTCACTCCTTCAATGCTGCGTACATTTAAATCCGCCGATTTTGCTTCTTCAATAAAGAAATCAGTATCCTTCAGCATGTACTTAATAGGGAAATTAGGATTGGTATAATTACCATCTACCATCCTAGACAGCTTATTATCAAAGATAGGGGCATAAAGAGCACTATCTCGCAGAATTTGCATAAATAACTCTATATCTATACCTTGACGCTGGACAAAACCAAAGCTGAGGGCAAAAGCTGTAGTCATAGAAGCAATCAATTGATTCATGGCTAACTTCAACGCCGTAGCAGTTCCTACCTTGCCCACTAACACTGGTTCTGGACCAAAATTCTTTAATAAATCTAAATGACGCTGGTATTGCTCCCTATAGGCACCCACCATTAAAATTAGTTCTCCGGCTTTTGCCTCCGGGATACTACCCAACACAGGTGCTTCGATATATTCTCCCCCCGCAGCCACCACCGCATCCTGAATTTCTTTGCTTTCTGTGGGAGTAATAGTACTCATTTGAATAATACTGCGTCCTGTGACCGACCCAGAAGAACGGTCGGAAAGTAAAACACTGTAAATAGCTGCGGCATTAGTCAGCATGAGAATGACACAATCAGCCGCACGGATTGCTTGATAGGGTTTGGCGGCAATTTCAGCGCCAGCAGCTTTTAATGGTTCCAACTTTTCTGGAGTCCGATTGTAGGCAATTACCGGAATATTTGCCGCTAATAACCTCTGAGCCATCGGTTGTCCCATTAATCCAGTCCCCAGAAATGCCACCTTCATTGTTTGCGTTCCCAATGGTTGAGCGTTTGCTGTTAATTTGAGTTGACTAGCTGCTAAGTGCTAACAATACATTAGCTACTAGCAGCAATATTGATAGATTTATCCCCCTGCTGCGAAAGTCACCATAATCATGACTGAAAGTAAAATTCCAGGGGTGAGTAACACAACTAGCATCAATAATTCATGGCTGGTCATAATTATTAACCTTTGATTTTTTATGTTTGAACTGTAATTACTTTTATAACAATTTCAATGTTTGAGGGGAATTATACAAGTAATACCAAGAGAGAAAAATGATTGGGAAAGATGGAAAGAAAGAAAAGCTTATATGTTAACTCTTTCATAATCCAAAATCCAACCCGCCCTGTATCCCCTCAAGGGGGAAATCCAAAATCCAAAATTGCTTTGGCCGAAAAAGAAAAGGATACAAGCCTCCAAATTTATTTGTGGAACAAGGGGTTTCTCCCCTGCTCCCTGCTCCCTGCTCCCTGCTCCCCTGCCTCTGACTAACTGTCAGTGTATTATATAATCTCCCCGATCTGAATTATGTTAGCTTCGGACTACCAGCAATATTTTCACTTGAAATTTATGCTGATTCTGGGATGATAAATCCTTTCAGTGGCTGAGAAACATCTGTTTCTTGCAGTCCTTTTGTTTGGAGTAAAACCCCAAATCCTCCTAATCCCAAGGGATCTAAAAGTTGGTGGAGGCTGTCTCGACGATGTAATACTTGGGATATGGGTTGCTCTGTATAGGAAAGAGAAGCAATGCGTTGTCCTAATCCCAACGCCATCAAGAATAAACCTTGCTGGGTAAAACCAACTGATTTTAAACCGCAGCGATCGCCCCATTTTTCCAAGGCTGTAAAATCAACATGGGCAGTAATATCTTGTTGTCCAATATTAATATAGGGATTATTATGGCGCTGATGATGCCAATAGCATTGTAGTGTCCCTTGCGATCGTCTGGGATTATAGTAACGATTGTCAGAGTACCCATAATCTATGGTTAACACATAGCCACGTTGTAAGCGGTCTGCTACTATACTTAACCATTGTAAAGCGGCTAAATTCACCTCACTCTGGTATTCATCTGGGTAATGATAAATATCAATTCCCAAGGACTCAAAATATGAATGTAGTTGGGGTGTGGATGGCTCTCCCGTAACTTCTGCAAATAAGTACTGGGAGAATTTGCTTCTCTCCTTGTCTCCTGCAAGCTCCCTAGTTGTCACATAAATTTCTTGCAGTTCTCCCCCATGTATTGTAAATTGATGCACTGGCATGGCATCAACCAATTCATTGGAGAAAAAGCAACCAATAATCGAGTTGCTGGATATTATTTCTAAAGTTTGCCAATTAACAGGAAATTCTAATAATTTTTCCTGTTGTATTTGCCTTAAGGTTAGCGATCGCTCAACAATAATATAATCTAAACATTGAAAAAAATCTGGGTATTGCTGCTGTATATATTTGAGGATATCCAAGGCTAGATATCCTTGTCCTGCACCCATTTCTACTAGATGAAATGGCTCTGGCTTACCTAGCAATTCCCACATTTGGACAAACTGTTCAGCTAATAATTCGCCGAAATCAGCTCCCAGGTGGACAGAAGTAAAGAAATCTCCTTCTTTCCCCAATTTTGCGGCTTGAGTAGAGTAATAACCGTACTGGGGATGGTACAGCACCAGATCCATATATTCAGCAAAAGTGATTTTCTGTTGGGGACTGGTGGTAATATGGCGAGCGATCGCTTCACACAAAGTTGGATGAGAATCCATACTTGACCGAAAATAATGGGATACAAGCCCCGTCCTAGAAGGACGGCTTCTTGCGACAATCGCTCATGGGGGAGACCCCAAGACTGCGTTGTCGCGCTTTTCTTGATCTTTAATATACTCTGTTAAAGCCTCTAGGGGCGCACCACCAACAGAAATAGCAAAATAGCTGAATCCATAAAGATTCAAAAAGAGGCAGGGGAGCAGGGAGATGGGGAGCAGGGGGATGTTCAGATGGAGATTGTACCCCACCTGAACGAAAACAACTTACGGAAGTCGGGGATTGTGACCCTTCGCTCCACGGCAGGATGGAAGAGGCATTCCCCCTGCCCCCTGCTTCTTGTTCAACAACTGGTAGACAAATTAGAAAACAAATGCTAAAAAGATAGTATCTCGTACTCATAACGACTACGCATAAAAGTTATTATGAGTAGAGATTAATCAAAAAGACTGCAATACCAGTCTGCCGCTTAATTATTGAGAGAGAACACTTATGGATCTGTCAAATTCCAATACTGCTAAAAACCTAGAAGCAGCTTTTGGTGGAGAGTCAATGGCAAATCGCAAATATTTATTTTTTGCGGAAGTGACCCGTAGGTTGGGGATGTCCGAGCTTTCCAAGTTATTTAAGGAAACAGCCAATCAGGAGACAGAACATGCATTTGCCCATTTTCGGCTCATGCATCCGGAGTTGGTTGTAGATGATGTTTCATCATTAACAGAGGAGCAAAAAAAAGCGATCGCTTCCCGTTGTTTAGAATTAGCGGTTGAGGGGGAAACCTATGAATACACCACCATGTATCCGGAATTTACCACTCAAGCTCAAGAAGACAGAGATAGTAAAGCTGTTGCTGAATTTAAAGAGCAACAAAAAGAATCCCAAGAACATGCCCAGACTTTCCGTAAAGCGGCACATAATTTTGGTTTATTAACTCACATTGAAAATCACCATGCCCGTCAATATACTGAGGCTCTCCAAGCTTTAGACGGCGTAAATCCTCCAGCTAAATCAGCCGGTGACAACCCAGACACTCAGAAATGGATTTGTCGTCAATGTTCGATGATATACGATCCAGTAACAGGGGATCCTGATTCTGGGATTGCACCAGGAACACCATTTGCATCCATTCCCGAGGATTGGTATTGTCCCATTTGTGGCGCCAGCAAGAAAACATTTGTTCCCTATGAGGAAGCTGTTGCTGCATAGAATCTGGAGTGAGAAGTAGAGGGACAAGGGGATAAAGGATATTACATTCCCCACACTCCTCACACTTCCCACACTCCTTCACTCCTTTGGCTGCAAAGAGCGTACCATGCTGAAATCGAAAGGGGATTTGCTAATAAACTGGGCATAGGCTGGCTGAATGTAGGGAAGATACTGCGATCGCTCTGCAATATATACTTGTAGAAAAGCCAACATCATTGTTCTGGCATTTTGTTGGAAAATTTTGACATCGTCTTCTAACCTCGCGGAAGTAGAGGGAGAGTAAAGCAGGTTATTCAAGAGGCTTGTTAATTCAGTGGTATGGGAAAAACCATCTGCTAATACTAGATATTTGTTGGGAGTTTGCAACCAATTAAATGCTCGTATTTGTTCTTCCACCACGGGTGTTGCAGGATCATAACCCGCGCTACCCATAACCACAGGAACCTGAATACGGCTTAGTCCTTTGCCAAGTACAATGCTACTGACAGGATTGAGGGTAATCACGAGCTGGATGCGGGAATCCCGTAAACCTTGGGAAAGAAGTTTTCTTTGTACTGATGCAGGTTTAAATTCTTCTGCTCGACATTGAAGTAATGAAGAAAGATTCCAAGAATCCTGTTCACAATCTCGCATCAACTGTTGAAAATCAACGGTAGCTCCCCCCAACATTAGTGCAGTATAACCGCCAAAAGAATGACCAATAACTCCTACTTTCTTTAAATTTAATCGTCCTTGAAAATCTGACTGATTCAAGCCTTCGAGATAATTGAGTAAGAAAGTAACATCTAAAGGACGATCTACAAATTCATTTAATCGAAATAATTCCCTACCTCTTCCCGCCAGTGTAGCTTCTTGTTGGGCAAAATTACTACCAATATGCTCTGGTAAAGCCACAGCAAACCCATAGGAAGCTAAAAATTTTGCTAGCTCAGTAAAACTGCTAGGACTATCACCAAAGCCGTGGGAAATCACAACCACAGGAATTTTTTCCTGGGAATTGCTATTAGCAGGGGGTAAATAAAGATCAACTGGATATTTGCGATTGCGACTGGTATCCTTGAGGTAAATTGTTTGACTGGAATACTTGACTGAACCCAGAGTCCTAATATCGGGAAGTGTATCGTAATCAATGGATGGTGCAGCAGCAATTTCAGCTTTGGAGAGTTTGTTAATTTGAGCAATGGTTTTTTTGGTGTCTGAAAACACATCTGCAATCTCTTTAAGAGTTTTAATTGTCTCTGAAGTATTGATGCGAATTCCAGAAGTAGGGAATTTTTTCAGTACCTTAATGAAGGTAAAGTCACCTTCTACTGCTGCTAGAACTAAGGCTGCACGCAAAGCAAACATGCCATTTTGTCCTGCTTCAGTTTGAATGAGTTTTCCAGCTCTCCGTAATACATTTTCCCCCATAGGTGTGTAGAAATATTGAGACAATAATAGGGGTTTAACATCATAGGATTTTTGCAGAGCTATCCGTAATTCTTCTTTTTGTTTAGAATTGAGTCTTTTAATTAATAATTTTAGTTCTGGAGTAACTTTACCTGTTTGCACAAAATTTTCTAAATCAGCAACAGCAACTGAGAAATCTAGAGGACCAAAAGCTGCATAAATTTTTTCTGCTGCACCCACAGGGATAGTAGTTAAAATGGTGGATATAGTGGCTAGAAATAAGGAATTGAACAAAAATCGGTGTAATTTTTGTTTTCTGTTAATTATCTGATTAACCATAGATACTTGTATAAGTATATTTTGGGATTTAGTTTAGGACATAAGTAGGTTGGCGTAAAAAATTATCGTTTGGATAAGGCAGGGGGCAGGGAGCAGGGAGCAGGGGGAACAAGGGTTTTAGGCTTATTTACTATTCTTCACATAGTTTGGTTTTATTGTGCCGACTTACTTATATAGCACAGATTAAAGCTGATTGTGCAAATAATTTTCCTAGGCTGCTTCTGGCAAAATTTTCAATTACATTGCATGAAGTAATGAGTTTACTGTTCATAGGTTTGGTGCTTCAACAATATCCCTATCCTAATTGCATAGTGCCATAATTCCTATTTTTAGAAATGACAAGCAAAAGATTCTTGCAGAAATTGAGTAAATAGCTGAACCTTAGTCGAAAGTTGGCGATTTATAGGATAAATAACACATAGAGCTAGTTTTGGTGGATGATAATCTGGCAAAATAATTTGTAGTTTTCCTTGCTCTAATGCTTGTTTAACCATAAAATTTGGTAACATCACAATTCCTAGACCTTTAATGGCAGCATCTCTTAAAACTTCTCCATTGTTAGAGCAAAAAGCTCCATCAATGGAGACTCGCTCTTGTTTCTCTTCACTGATTAATTGCCAATGACAACCTGTGGTTAAATACCCATAATGCAAACAATAATGTTTTTTTAATTGATTTGGTTCACTGGGGATTCCTCGTGCTTGTAAATAACTAGGTGCTGCACAAATTATGCGAGGGATTATAGCTAGGTGATGAACTACTAAACTAGGAGAATTTGGGGGTGCACCAATGCGAATAACTAGGTCATAACCTTCACTAATTGGATCTACAAAACGATCTTCTAATGTTAATTGAATTTTAATATCTGTATAGCGAATCATAAACTCAGCTACCTTTGAACCCAAATATGAGATACCAAAAGACATGGGTGCATTAATTTTAAGAATTCCTTTGGGTTCTCTATGCTGCTGAGAGACTGCTAATTCAGCTTCTTCTAGTTCAGCGAGAATATCAATACAACGTTCATAAAAGGCTTTACCACTGTCTGTAAGTGTAACTTGGCGGGTAGTGCGGTAGAGTAACTGCACTCCTAACTGATTCTCTAAATTAATCACTAGCTTATTGACTGCGGAACGAGACATCTGCATTTTTCTGGCTGCTGCTGCAAAACCTTTTGCTTCTACGACTTGAGTAAAAGCACGTATACTTTCAAATTTATCCATAGTTTAATTGTCCTCTAAATAGAGACAGTAGGTTGATTAAATATAGTATTGTCTTTTTAAGAGATTCAATACATAATAATAAATATCAGGAATTATCCAGGGACATATGGCGGTGCAAGGAAGCAACCCTAAACAGTAAGTCCTAAATGTGAGAGAAAAGCCTGACTGATGTAAAAAAATATTATTAATCCCAACTAGTTACTGAATCAAGTCAAAACATTATGATTAACATTCGTCTTGCTCATGAAAGAGGAAATGCTGACTTTGGTTGGCTCGATAGCAAACATACTTTTTCTTTTGGAAATTATTACGATCCCAACCACATGGGTTTTGGGAGTCTACGAGTAATTAATGAAGATAAAGTTCAACCAAGTAAAGGTTTTGGAACTCACAGTCATCAAAATATGGAAATTATTTCCTATGTCTTAGAAGGAGAACTGGAGCACAAAGATAGTATTGGTAATGGTTCAGTAATTCGTCCAGGTGATGTACAACGTATGTCTGCTGGTACTGGTATTGCACACAGCGAGTTTAATGGCTCTAACAGCAATGGAGTTCACTTTCTGCAAATTTGGATTTTACCAGAGAAGAAAGGAATTAAGCCGAGTTACGAACAAAAACACTTTCCTCTAGCAGAAAATCTGGGACAATTAACATTAGTCGGTTCCCAGGATGGTAGGGATAACTCAGTGACAATCCATCAAGATGTGAATCTTTATGTTGCGGCTCTCAATAAAGATGACAAGGTAGAGCATTTAATCAACTATCATAGATCAGTATGGCTACAAGTTGCGCGGGGAGCAGTAGATATTAACAGTCATACTTTATTTGCTGGTGATGGTGCTGCTATTTCTCAAGAAGAAAAAATTGCGATCGCAGCTACTATGGATAATACAGAAGTATTATTATTTGATATGGCTTGACCGAGGGGAGTGATGGTTGTTAGTTGTTAGTTGTTAGTTGGTAGTTGGTGGTTGGTAGTTGATAGTTGATAGTTGATGGTTAGTTATTTCATCTTCCCACACTTCCCACACTTCCCACACTTCCCACACTTCCCACACTTCTTTCCCTCTTCCCCATCTTCCCACACTCCCCTGCCCCCTGCTCCCTGCCCCCTGCTCCCTGCTCACCTACCTATTTGTCAAAATGCTTGAGGGGCTTTATTCAAGGTAAGCTGGATTTAATAATGTTTACTCATTGTCATAATTAAGTCACGGTATATTTTATGCGCTTGCCTTCACTCATGGTTATTTTTATTGCCAGCATAATAAGTGTTTTTACGTGGTTTATTTCCCCCACCCCTTATGCCATAGCATTGACACAGGTGAAACTCTTTGATCTTTCTTACCATGAGTGCCCCCCAGAAATTGCCAAAGGGGCGGTAACTAGTGGTAGAAATACAATGGCGGCTAACTGCTTTCTGATCACGGGGAAAGCCAGCAATAGTACTAACCAAACAGTCTACGATGCAGATATTTTCGGACGCATTTACGACGCAAATAACGATCCAGCCATGCAAAACCGCAATCGTCTGGGTTCAATTGCAGAAGTACCGCCAGGAATACATGATTTTGAATTGAGAGTGTCTATACCTGCTAATCAACCAACTCCGTTGAAATTGAAAAAATTTAAAGCAGCAGGATTTAGTTCTTCTGTAAGACCTAAAAATTTATACTTGAATTTAGAAGCAGAACACTGAGGACTAAGTCAAATAAATAAGAATTTGTAGAGATACTTGGTGATGTTGACAAATCAAGTATCTCTACAAATATTTTCGATGGTGATAACGGCTCTTATAAATTAAAAGCCAAAGCCTGATACAAAAGCCAACCGAGCTAATTGGGAGAGAACTCCTTGCAATATTTGCAAGGCAATAATCGCTAATATTGGAGAAAAATCCATACCTCCCAATGGGGGAATAATAGAACGGAAAATATTTAAATAGGGATCGGTAATTTGGCTAAGTACAGAAAATGGCGGATTATACCAGTTGATATTGGGGAACCAAGTCAAAAGTATACGAATAAATAGCAAAGAGCTATAAATGCTGATAAAAGTAGCCAGGGTAGTAATCAATAAATTCATAAACGTTGATGTTTCCTACTAAATGTCAACAGTGGTCTTTATTCTTAATTTTAATGGAGGTATAGTCAATAGTGCATACACTATTTTCATTCATGGGCTATTTTTAGATGCTCTGCCTTGGCAGATATCATATCAATTACCACTGTTACTTAACTCCAAATTAAAAGTATGGTATTGCATAAATACAGGATGAATTGAGATTTTTAACCCAGAGTCAGTAAGAAGCAGGGGAGCAGGGAGCAAGGAGCAGGGGAGAAACCCATATATGAATGTAGGGGCTTGAAATAGCTATGCAGCGCGGTCTTGGGGGTCTCCCCCATGAGCGACTGTATCAAGAAAGGAATTATTGAGCCTTGTGCTTATGCATCGCGGCACAATTATTTCTAATTTTTCCACAAATAAATTTGGGGGCTTGTATCCTTTTCTTTTTCGGTCAAAATAGCAGTTTTACCCCTTCACATCTAATGGGCGATATCAAAAATCATCCCCTGAATCAGCAACACCAAAAGTATTCCCTCAAGCATCGCTAAGAATCTGAGGTAAAGAATTTATTTGGCATATCTTCACAGTTACTTCATCTAAAATACTGGGAACAGGGATATTTCTACGGATTATTTGTACCTTCACCATTTGTTGGGAGTGAGTTACTATTGACATTCCCTAATTGTTGCCTAACCTCATCAATTGTGGCATTTAACTGAGAAATTTTATCTTCTAGCGATCGCCTAGTCATTTCCATATCCATTTCATTGGTAGTAGCTCTCATTTGTCGTCGTCTACCGGAATCTTTCCTCGGTTCTAAAGAGCTACCATCTAATTTTCCTTCTTCTTCTGGGGATAGTTCTCCATCCTGGCGATTAGCAATTATATTACCAAGAATACCTCCTACTATACCACCAAGAATCGCTCCGACTAAAAAGCCACTTGCAAAACCTTCTCGCTGAGTCATAATCTTCACTATTTTTAATAAACTTTGCTAACATCAGGACTGTGAATCTATATACCCTGTCTTAGCTGTATCCTAACTTAAGTCCCAAAAATGCGATCGCCTGCATCTCCTAATCCAGGTACAATAAAACCTTGATCATTTAAAGTTTCATCAATGGTCGCTGTATAAACAATTAAACCAGGATAAGCCACATTCAATTGTTGTAACGCTGGCGGACATGCTACCACACAAACAATCCTGATTAAAGATGGCTCAACACCACGCTGTACTAACTCTGACATTGCTGCCATAATTGAGCCTCCCGTTGCTAACATTGGATCTGTAATCAAAACCCGTGTCTGGGGGTCAAATTTTTCGGGCATTGAGTTTAAATAGCAACTGGGTTGTAATGTTTGTTCGTTTCGCTGTAAACCCAGATGGTAAATAGAGGCTAGAGGTAGTAATGTTTGCGCTCCCTCCAAGAGTCCCAGTCCTGCTCTGAGAATGGGAACAACTGCTACTGGCACCTCTGCATCAATAACAGTACCAGGACAAGTGTCTAAAGGAGTTTGTATTGTGGCATCTTTAGTTGGCAACCATTCTCTAGCTGCTTCATAGGTTAACCAACGACCTAATTCAGTAATTGCACTACGAAATAATACGGAGGGTGTAGCAGCATCACGAGCTACTGCTAACCAGTGTTTAATTAAGGGATGGGGTGGAACATAAACCCGCAATTGTTGGGTCATAGCCGATCAGGGGCGTTTATTAACATATATATAACAACTAAAACATCATCATACTCTCTCCCGCGTGCGACTGGCATCTAATATCAGGTTTGAGCGCACTGAATTTTGCTGTGTAGGCTTGAGATAAGCTCGACTTATAGCTACAGAGCTATGGGCAAGTATAGCGCTACGCGCAAGTAAGTAGGTCGGCGTAAAAAATTATCGTTTGGATAAGGCAGGGGGCAGGGGGCAGGCTTCGGCCGTGAGCTCAGCCGAAGCCTGCCCCTTTCCCCCCTGCTTCTTGTTCAACAATGTCCTAGCGGTTCTATTTCGCTCAGGGCTAACCTAATTGCCTAGTGCTATACCATCTTGATCATGCAATTTTGGATTTTGGATTTGTATCACCCAGAGATATTTCAAGAATTTTAGCATTTATTTTTTAAAATTGTTGACATATATTCTCAATCAGGTTTATAGTTTTTGCAGTGTTCTCCTCTCTTTAAGGATCGGCAGACGGGATCGGCCAGCAGTTGCAGGCTTTTCCCTCTTTTTTTTTCAAAATGGGAAATATTTTCAACTTGACTGACGGCAACTGATAACTGTTAACTGGTAACTGGTAACTGGTAACTGAAGTATGGCTCCATGCAGCAAAAACCTCATTCCTCAGCGAGAACAGTTGGTCATAAGTTGGATGCGATAGTTATAGGTTCTGGTATTGGTGGGTTAGTGACGGCAACTCAACTGGCAGCAAAAGGAGCTAAAGTGCTGGTGCTGGAAAGTTATCTGATTCCCGGTGGTAGTGCTGGCTATTTTGAGCGTCAAGGCTATCGTTTTGACGTGGGAGCGTCAATGATATTTGGGTTTGGGCACAAGGGTACTACCAACTTACTCACCCGTGCTTTACAGGCTGTGAATATGAGTTTAACCACCATACCTGATCCAGTACAAATTCACTACCATCTCCCCAACGGTTTGGATATTAAAGTCGATCGCAACTACGAACAGTTTTTGCAAAATATCACTCAGTATTTCCCCCATGAAGAGCAAGGAATACGTAGTTTTTATCATGAGTGCTGGCAAGTATTTAACTGTCTCAATCGGATAGAATTATTATCCTTAGAAGAACCTCGGTATTTACTCAGAGTATTTTCCCAACATCCCTTAGCTTGCTTGGGTTTAGCTAAATATCTACCCTGTAATGTCGGGGATATTGCCCGACGATATATTAAAGACCCCTTATTATTGAAATTTATTGATATTGAGTGCTATTGCTGGTCAGTAGTTCCAGCAGATATGACACCAATGATTAATGCAGGTATGGTGTTTTCTGATCGGCATTATGGTGGGGTAAATTATCCCCAAGGAGGAGTGGGACAAATTGCCCAAAAACTAGCACAAGGGTTGGAAGAAGTAGGAGGAGATATTAGATACCAAGCCAGGGTAAAAAGGATTTTAACCAGAAGGGGCAAGGCAGTAGGAGTTGAACTGGCGAATGGTAGTGTTTATTACGCCAAACGAATTGTTTCTAATGCCACTCGCTGGGATACATTCAACAAGTTATTGCCAGAAAAAGCTAAACCAATAAATGAAAAAAAGTGGCAGCAACGTTATCAAAAATCACCTAGTTTTCTCAGTTTGCATATGGGAATCAGGGCAGAGGTATTGCCTCAAGGTACGGATTGTCACCACATTCTGTTAGATAACTGGAAACAGATGGCGGATGTAGAAGGGACTATTTTTGTGTCTATTCCCACCTTGTTAGATCCAGATTTGGCTCCACCAGGACATCATATTATTCATGCATTTACTCCCCATTGGATAAGTGAATGGCAAGGACTATCTGCCAAAGAATATGCATTGAAGAAAGAAGAGGCTGGGGAGCGAATTATTCAGCGACTAGGGAAGATTTTTCCCGATTTAAATTCTGGGTTAGATTATTTGGAAGTGGGGACACCGCGCACCCACCGCCGCTTTTTAGGTCGAGAAGATGGCACATATGGACCAATCCCTCGGCGAAAACTCTGGGGCTTATTGGGAATGCCCTTCAATCGAACAGCTATTCCGGGATTATATTGTGTGGGAGATAGTACATTTCCTGGACAGGGATTAAATGCGGTGGCGTTTTCTGGGTTTGCTTGTGCCCATAGAATTGCAGTAGATTTGGGATTGTATGGCGCTACGCGCAAGTAATAAGTAATAAGTAATAAGTTTACTGTTCATAGGTTTGCTGCTTCAACAATATCCGCGCCCTAATGGCGTAGTGCTGTAATTCAGGAGAAAAAGAGGATGTTGATTTTTGATTAATGAGATAATCACTGTGCAGCCATATTTATTCCGCGAATGAAACCAGATGTGCAATTTCCTTGGCAACATGAAACAATTATTCTCCACACCCAACGCTTGCTGCATAGTTATCAACATTGGATTGGACAATCTTTATTTGATTTAAGCATTCCCCCTGAAGAATTGGCACAAGCTCTATTTGAAGCACCTTTTGTGGTAATTTCTCATGGTACGGAAGCAGATCCAATTTTTAACTATGCCAACTACCGAGCTTTACAATTGTGGGAACTTTCTTGGGAGGAATTTACCCAAATGCCTTCTCGGAAAACAGCACAAGAAGTAGTGCAAGCAGAAAGGAATCGCCTATTATTAGATACTCAAACTAAAGGTTTTAGTAATTTTTCTGGTATCCGTATTACTAGTACTGGTAAGCGGTTCTATATAGAAAACGGAATTATTTGGAATATCTTAGATGAAAAAGATCAATACTGCGGTCAAGCGGCTGTTTATTCTAAGTATAGATTTGTTTAGCTAAATTCAAAAACGATACGCCAGGAAGGGAATTAACATTTCCGGGCGGCTGAGTCCTCCATGAATTCCCGCAAGACTGGAATGTTTTTCTTCTGAAGTTACTTGGTGGCGACAAACCCAATCGTAACGCGGTAAGAGAATTAAATCCCCCAAGCGATCGCCACATTCTCTACCCAAAGCTTCATTTGGCAATCCCAATAAACCAGATGCGATCGCTTGTTGTTTGGTAATCACTGTAAACTGTTCCTGAAGATGGGTTTCAATGTAATTGATTGCCGCAGTTTCCATACCATGCTGTAAATGCAAAAAACGCGATCGTGATTCCCCTGTAATTGCTGGTGTAAATAACATCTGGGTGAGGGTAGGATGATCATTCAACCACAGGGTTTTCTCGGCAAAGGTTGGACGTTGACCGTGGTCGGCAGTAAATAATAACACCACATCTTTACGGCCTGTCAGTGGTTCTAACAATTCCCGTTGAATTGCAAAATCCAAAGCCCCTATTTCTGCTCGATAAGATGGGCTGAGTGGGCCATAACGATGGGCAGAACTATCTAAGTTGGGTATATACATGAAGGTAAAACTTTTACCTTGATTCTCTATTTTTTCTAAGCGTTGGCGCAGTTGAGAAAAACCATCTGCTGGAGTTAAATACCCACGGAAACCGGTGGTTCCAGCTTGAGAACTTGCTGTGGTAAAACGACTAATACTAGTTTGCTTAAAATACTGCAAGTTGATAATACCCACATCTATCCCCGCCTTTTCCATCAGTAGATACTGATTAGGTACTGGGATTAAATTGTCTGGATCAAGCTGACTATCTAAATAAGGTGTATGGGTAGGGGCGATGGTAGGGCAAAAACCAATAAAATTGACAATACTGCCAAGTTCCCGCAAATATAGATTTGTGCCGATCATGCCATGTTGGGCTGGTGCATAGGCAGTAGCAGCAGATGTTAAAGCAGTGACAGTAGTACTAGGATATACAGATGTAGCAGGCATAAAAAATGCTTGGGAAGAGTGACAGGCAGATGTTAAACTTGGCACATCTTTGCTATTCATTAAACTTTTTAATTGGTCATAGCCCAAACCATCAGCAATCAACAGTACTACATGATTGATTGCTCCTTGGCTTAACCAGTTATTCCAAGCTTCAGTTACAACCTTAGTTCCTAGTAAAGGGGGATTAAACAATGGTAAGGGAGATTGTTTACTGAGTATGGGCGCTCCTGGACATAGCCAATGGCTCGCCAGGGCAGTAATATTTCCTAGTCCTAACCCATCATAACTAG
The DNA here is from genome assembly GCF_900185595.1 of Calothrix rhizosoleniae SC01. Lineage (GTDB taxonomy): Bacteria > Cyanobacteriota > Cyanobacteriia > Cyanobacteriales > Nostocaceae > Calothrix_A > Calothrix_A rhizosoleniae. The sequence continues at coordinate 7,780 of NZ_FYBH01000208.1, read as the reverse complement.
GCCGAATGGCCTCAAATCCAAATGTCTCTGGCAATGCTTGCTGAGTTAATAATTTTTCTTCAGCAGTGACAAATAGTTTACTCATTAGTTATTGATTCCCTGGTATCCCAATGTGAATCAGTTGGCAGATTATTGTCAGCTTTGATTCGGGCTCTTGAAAACAGAAGTTGAATCTTCCCTACCACCTATCCCCTAACACCTACCACCTGTCAACCCAACAAGATGGCGTGAAAACTCAGAGTGCTATATAAGGTTTTACCTATTTATTATAATAAATAATAATTTTTGTAAAAAATTGTAAAATCTATTTTAGATAGTAAAAATTGCCAAATTATATATAACTATGGAATTACAAGAAATTGAAACCTATCTCAGTAGTCCAGACTCTCAAAATCGAATGAGAGGGATTGTAGAATTACGTCACCATGATCCTGAAGTGGTAGTTCCCTTGCTCAAACAAAGGATGCATGACAAAGAGTTTATGATTCGCTCCTATGTGGCGATGGGTTTTGGTTATAAGCAAACGGAAGAAGGGTTTCGGGCATTGTTAGATATAATTGCCAATGAAAAAGACCCTAATGTCCGAGCAGAAGCGGCTAATTCCCTGGCTAAGTACGGGTTGGATAGAGCTTTACCCTATCTAGAAGAATTGTTTGAGCAAGAATCCCATTGGCTGGTGAGACAGAGTATTTTTGCGGTCATGGAAGATATGAACTATTCAGAGATATTATTAAAAATGTGTCAGATTGGACTTCAGGGACAAGATCCATTAGTCAGACAAACTGCGATCGCAAATTTAGGTAGATTCCCAGCAACTCCCCAAGCGGAAACAGCTTTACAAATGCTGCTTCCCCTAGCTGTTTCAGATATCTGGCAGGTTCGTGCCAAAGTAGCCAAAACATTGAGAGAATTTCCTAGCCCAGAGGCACAAGCTGCTCTAATGGAGTTACGACAAGATCAGAACCACCGAGTTGTAGCTGCTACATTAGAAGGAGCTTTGTGATATTCTCTGGGCTAAAAGAAAAAAATCGCAAATTTAGATAGTTCTAAACCCTCGAAGAAATTTCCCCTTCTAGGGAATTCACGGTTCTATTTGCAGTCACTTGAGGAACTTGAATAGATTCTCCCTGGATAGCAATCTCCTTCTGGATAGGAATAGCTGCAACGGGGATACCTTCTTTGATAAATCGTTCCCGAATCATACGGATAACATCTTCATGAACTGTCCAATAATCTTCTTTTGTTGCCCAACCGCCAATACCAACACTAATGTAGTATTCTGCAATTTGCCAAACAAAGGTTGATGGTGGTGGATCTTGAAGAATTTTGGGATGGGATTTTATAATCTCGAGCAACAGCTTCTCAACACGCTCTAGTTCTTCACTGAACGGGATTTGCAGCCAAATGTCAACTTTGCGGTTCTTACTCTGAGTCAGGGTTTCGATCATCCCACTCCAAACCACACCGTTGGGAATATTAAACATCTGACCCTGGAATCCTTGGATTTTGGTACTCGCTAGGGTAATGGAATCTACATAACCCCAAATACCACTGAGTTTCACCTCGTCGCCAACATCGAACGGCTTTGCCACCATGATCATTAAACCACTGGCCAAGTTACCAAGGTTACTTTGTAGGGCAAACGCCACCACAAAACTCGCACCCCCAACCAGTGCTAAAACTGGCCCAAGGCTGATTTCCAAGGCTGCTAGTCCCAGCAAAAAACCAACTACAACTCCACCACGGTTGACAAGCATGACGGTAAACTGGCGCAACAGTGCAGATACATTGTTAAATTTGCCAAGAAAACGGTCAACGAAACCGGCGAGAATTCGAGAAGCGATAGTTGAGGCAACTACAATGCCCACAAACTTACCAATATTCATCGCCCAGCGTAAGCCACCTTCTCCAGATTTTAACCAGCTGAAAAACCGAACTCCGATGCCATCGGTATCTTGCAAGTCTATTTCTACAATACTAATGGCATCAATATACTGTTTGTAGGGTTTCGGATCGCCTCCTTTGAGTTGTAGTTCATCTAAGACGACTTTTGAGTTGTAGTTCATCTAAGACGACTTTGAAACGATCAACTATTGCTGTTCGTTCTGACTGTAATTCAGTAACACTGGCAACCAGTTGGTTCTTCAATTGAGCATCTGCATCAGCTTTTTGCTTCAATTGTTCTGCTGCTTTTTCCAGATTCTTTTCTTTTTGCTGGAGACTTTCCTTTTCATTCACAACCTCCCCTGAAGTAGCAACTTTGGTGTCGCTGTTACTGGAGATTGTGGTTTCTCCCACAGCATTGGCTGCTTGGTCGAGATTCTGGGAAGATTCCTGACTTGATTCAGCTCCGTCAATTGCTAAACGGGCTTTTTTCAGAGATTCTTCTGCGGCTTCTAGTTGCTGAGTCGCTTGTGTATATGCTGGCGAGTCTGGGATAGCTGATGTTTGAGCTGATTGGGCTGATTCAAAGGTTTTGATTGCTGCCTCTAGGGCATCAATCTTTTTAGTCGCCTCGTCATATGCTAGGGATCCAGCAGTTATCTTTTCTCGCTCTTGCTTAGCTGTTTCTAGGGTTTGTTTTGACTTTTCCAGTTCCCCCGTTGACTCAGCCTTGTCTAAAGCATCACTCAAACCTTTATTCTGTTGCAGCTCCTGTTTAGCAGCTTTTGCTTCTGTAATTGCTAATTGGGCTTTTTTCAGGTTATCTTTTGCTTCTTCTACCTTTTTTGTGGCTTCTTGGTATTCTGGTGACCCTGGATTTGCCTTAGATTGAGCTGATTCCGCCTCTTTTAAAGCTGAACTAGCCTGTTCTGAAGCCGTAGCTGCTTCTTTTTCTTTGGCAATGCTCTGATTTTCACGCTTAATGGCAATTTCCGCATCGCTAATTTGTTGAACTTTTTTTTTCAGTATCAGTTGCCAGGCTGAGGATTCAGTTTGTAGTTCTGCCAGGGTAAGAGGCTTGACTAATAATTTCAGCTCTTCCACTGGAATTTTTACATTTTTAGTAGTAACTGCGCCTTTCGGATCTGCAATGGGTGCGGCCTGAACCTTTTCCGCAGCAGGCTCTTCAGCTGTTTCTGCCTGCGTTCTTACGGGGGAATTACAGACAGCGAAAACACAAACTACACTGGCGAGGACAATTCCACGAACTCGATAACGTATCAATGATGATTTCTCCTTTTAATTTATGTACACAACTTGGGAGGTTCCTCTAAAATCATTACTGTGCAAGGATTTTAGAGGTTAAAACAATATGAAATTTAAACAAAAACAAGTTGTTCCAGTAGCGTTTGATAATGTTAACCTTTCAACTCGTGTTACGTAAGTATATATACAAGCAAATAATAAATCAAACTCAAGCTTGTTTATAGCTAAAATGGAAAAAATTAAGTATTTATCCGGAACTATATATGGGTCTTTAATGTAAAAAAATAATCAAAATTTATATTATTCATACAATACCTAAAAGTAATATTTACAACAGCTTTATATATTTACTCAGAGAAAAATAGGTAGTTATTCTCCCTACTCCCTTTCTTTTTGATTGGGAGACATTTTAATTGGGAAACATTCTGTCTCCAGTATTAGGATTAAACACAAATAGCTGCTCAATATCTAGTTTAAGGGATAAGCGATCGCCAGAACAAATACTTTGGTCTAGGGCTGGGTTGGTGTTAGCTGTTCCCTGCTGGAGTATGGCATTGACAATCACATTGGAGTTTAATAAGCCAACACGAATTAATGTTTCTCTTCCCAGAGGTTCTACTACCTTCACTTCTGCGGATAAGGCTGGGGAATCATCTGCATTGGTGATAGTTATATGCTCTGGACGAATGCCCAAATCTACAGTTTGTCCAATTTCCAAGGTTAATTGCTGCTCTATCTCTTGGCTCAGGGGTAAAAAATTACCAACCACATCCCAACCTTCCCCCACATACTTCCCAGGGAAAATATTCATGGGTGGGTTACCCAAAAAACTTGCCACCATGCGGTTAGCTGGTTGAGTATAAACATGGTGAGGAGTGCCAATTTGTTGAATTTTGCCACCATCGAGAACCACAATTTTATCAGCCAGAGTCATGGCTTCGGTTTGGTCGTGGGTGACATAAATAGTTGTAATGCCGATATTTTGATGTAACTCTTTCAACTCTGCCCTAGTATCATCCCTCAATTGAGCATCTAAATTGGACAAAGGTTCATCCAGTAAAAACACTTGGGGTTGACGAGCGATCGCTCTACCTAATGCTACTCGTTGTTGTTGTCCTCCAGAAAGTTGTTTGGGTTTACGATCTAAAAGCTGACCTAATCCCAGGGATTGAGCAACCGTCATCACCCGTGCTTGAATGATGCTGCGGTCAACTTGACGCATTTGTAACCCAAAAGCAATATTTTCTCTCACCGTCATATGGGGATACAAAGCATAATTTTGGAATACCATTGCTACATCCCTCTTTCTGGCTGGGACATCATTCATGAGCTTATCCCCAATGTAGAGATTACCAGAGGTTGCAGTTTCCAGACCAGCAATGGTTCGTAAAATGGTAGATTTACCGCATCCAGAAGGCCCTACCAGCACCCAAAATTCACTATCAGGAATTTCCAAAGAAATATCCTCAATAGCTGTCACATTGTTGAATATGCGTTTGATATTTTCTAATAGAACTCTTGCCATTATTGGATTTGGGATTGTGGAAAATAGATCATCCGTTGTTGGTGTTGGGGATTTTTAGATTAATCTACAGAAAAGCCATTTTGTTCCCCTTCACTCCTTCACTCCTTTACTCTTTCATTCTTTCAACCAAGCTGGATGAGACATTAAAGAAGCAAATACCCTAACTCCCCGGAGCTGATTAGATAGAGGTAAATGTCCTCTAGGTGCGCTAATGTCCCAAGTAAATTCTTGGGGATAGCGAGTCCAATTGTTACCATTTTTCCAGCCAATTTTAGACCAGAGATTTTCCCATCTTTTACCTAAACCTAACCAAATTTGTCTCTGTACAGAAAAGCCAAACTTGCCTTCAGAGTGAACTACCCATAGATTATCAATGGTTTGTAAATCAGCGATGGGGAAATTATCCACCTCCGTAAAATACAACCATTTACGTTTTACAGCATCATTGCCAGCAAGTTCACACATTTTTTGTATAGTCATGCGATCTGCTGCTTGCAGGTCTTGCACTGCAAGTAATTTTTCCAGGGGGCTGTAATCAATATTACGCTCTGACTTTAGAGGTACAACTCCATGAGGGAAATTGATTTGTAGAAATTCTTGAATATTCGGTAGATCGGCATTGTAGAGAATTTGGTAGACCTTACCATCTACCCATGTTGCTTGATTCTCTCGACGTTGCAACAAAAATTCCATCAATACATCCAATCCCCCATTACCCAGATTAGCTAACTGTGGAATTAACTTCTGTTGGACTTTTTCAGACCCAGATATTAACTGGTTACGGAGGGATTCAATGTCATCACTAGTAGCATTTGATGCACTCATTGGGTCTGTCATGCCATTATTTCGTAAAACTCGTTTAACTGAAAACAGTTAACTATTAGCCAGAAAGTAGTTTACAGGAAATCGGCCAAAATTCCCACTAATACTACTTTGGATTTTAGATTTTAGATTTTGGATTTTGGATTTTGAAAGAGTCATATGAACTTTTCTTCCTTCTTCCTTCTTCCTTCTTCAGTGGGGATAATTTTTTTCCTAGAGTTTTCATATTTTGCTGTATATTCAAAATAGTAGAGTAACTGTGCGTGTCAAAATCCTAGGGAAAGTATAGCTCCCTTACCAGGAAGTAAATTTGAGTCTGAATTAAGAGCAACCAATATTAACAGTATGGAGGGGAAAGACTCTGCGCCTCATAAACTTTGTGAAACGGGGTAAAATCTACCAACGTTCCCAACCAAAGTCAAGATTTCCTCAACTTGAGTCGCGGCGAACCATTAGGAGTGTTTGATGTACGATAAACTTTCTTCTCCAACAACCGGATCGAAAATTACCTTCAAAAATGGTGAGCCGATTGTTCCAGATAATCCAATTATCCCCTTTATTCGTGGCGATGGTACGGGCATAGATATTTGGCCAGCCACTCAAAAAGTACTAGATGCAGCTGTAGAAAAAGCTTATAAAGGCAAGCGCAAAATTACCTGGTTTAAGGTATACGCAGGTGATGAGGCTTGTGATTTATACGGAACCTACCAGTATTTACCCCAGGATACTCTGACCGCCATTAAAGAGTATGGTGTTGCGATAAAAGGGCCACTCACTACCCCTGTAGGTGGTGGTATTCGTTCCTTAAATGTTGCTTTGCGACAAATCTTTGATTTGTATGCCTGTGTCCGTCCTTGTCGCTATTATGCAGGTACCCCTTCACCCCACAAAAATCCAGAAAAGCTAGATGTAATTGTTTATCGGGAAAATACAGAAGATATTTATTTAGGGATTGAGTGGAAGCAAGGTGACAAAATTGCCAATCGCCTAATTACTATTCTCAACAATGAACTGATTCCCGCTACCCCAGAACACGGTAAAAAACAAATTCCTCTAGATGCTGGAATTGGAATCAAGCCCATCAGTAAAACTGGTTCCCAACGCCTAGTCAGACGGGCGATAAAACATGCCTTATTACTGCCCAAACACAAGCAAATGGTGACTTTGGTGCATAAGGGTAATATTATGAAATACACCGAAGGAGCCTTTCGTGACTGGGGTTACGAACTTGCAACTACCGAGTTTCGCCAAGAGTGTGTAACTGAAAGAGAGTCATGGATTCTCGGTAATAAGGAAGACAAACCTGATATTACCCTAGAGGAAAATGCACGGATGATAGATCCTGGCTTTGACGGCTTAACTGATGAGAAGAAAGCCGAAATTGTCAAGGAAGTAGAAACAGTTCTTAACTCGATTGGGGAATCCCACGGTAACGGCAAGTGGAAAGCTAAGATTATGGTGAATGATCGCATTGCCGATAGTATTTTCCAACAAATCCAAACCCGTCCTGATGAATATTCTATTCTTGCCACCATGAACTTGAATGGAGACTATTTATCTGATGCTGCTGCTGCCATTGTAGGTGGATTAGGTATGGGCCCAGGAGCAAATATTGGGGATTCTGCGGCAATTTTTGAAGCAACCCACGGTACTGCACCCAAACACGCCGGATTAGATCGAATTAATCCTGGTTCGGTGATTTTATCCGGAGTGATGATGCTGGAATATATGGGTTGGCAAGAAGCTGCTGACTTGATAAAAAAAGGTTTAGCAGATGCGATCGCTAATAGTCAAGTGACCTATGATTTAGCCAGATTGATGGAGCCACCTGTAAAGCCATTGAAGTGTTCTGAATTTGCTGAGGCGATTATTCAACGCTTTGGTTAACCCTATTTAATTTCAAAAATCTCCCGCTACACCCTTACGGTTTAGCGGTGAGAGGAAGAGGAGAGCAGGGAACTCTTAGCAGGGAGAAACCCCATATATGAATATAGAGAGTAGTGTGTTTGTGGGGAGCCAGCGCAAAAAGTTTCAAATATCACGCTTTGTTGATGAAGTTAACTTAATGGCAGATTTTGATTTCCTCTTTTTGAACAACAAATTCAGCTTTTGCAGTAGGACTAGTTTAAAAAAGGGAAAATCATCTATCAAATATCTCTTCCATAACCTTTGAGGCTCGCACCATAGTCTAAAGAGCCACTCTAATCCGACTTGACTCATCCACTTTGGCGATCGCTTAATTGTCCCAGATTCAAAATCAATAGTTGCACCTAAGTAGGTTGG
>NZ_FYBH01000051.1 GCF_900185595.1 Calothrix rhizosoleniae SC01 | reverse complement strand
TGCGTATTTCGGTGAATTCGGCCAGCCGTTTCGGAGTTATCCGGCCAGACCTTTTTAGTCCTTTTTCTTCTTCATTATTTTTACTCTATGTGACCGGATTGGTCCAGTTTTCTCATTGATTCTCCCTGTAGCTCTATTCGATGACTATTGTGCAGTAGTCGATCCAGCAGAGCGTCTGCAACTGTTGGGTTGTTTATCAACTTGTACCACTCGTTCACGGGGATCTGGCTGGCTATGATCGTGCTGCCTCTTTGATAGCGATCTTCCATCACATCAAGTAGATCATTAGCCTGTCTGGCCGTCAGTTTTTCCATGCCCCAGTCATCCAACACCAGGAGCTTTCTTTTGGACAGGTTATTGAGTTGTTGGCGGTAGCTGCCGTCCGCATGACCTGTTGATAAATCATCAAGTAAATGACCCAGGCGATAATAACGAACGGTGTGATGTTGCTGGCAGGCCTGTTCGGCCAGGGCACAGGCAAGGTAAGTTTTGCCACATCCGGTAGCGCCTGTGAGCAAGATGTTATGCCCATGATGAAGATATTGGCCGTTTAACAGTGAAGCCATTTTGTCTTTTCTTATCCCGCGCCCTGCACGGTAATCAATGTGATTCGGTTGTGCATCCAGTCGCAGTTTAGCCTGGCGCTTCAGACGTTTTATCTTGTTGTTATCCCGACATTGAAGTTCATAGTCAGCCAGTAAGCCGAGACGTTCTTCGAAGCTCATGTCGCTGTAAGTGGTGGGTTGTGCCTGCTGTCGTTCCAGGGCATGGCAGAAGTGGCTCAGTCGTAATGAGCGCAATTGTTCATTTAATGCAGAGTGCATTGGTTTCTCCTATTGGTAGTAGTGGTGTCCACGTACATTGGGGTGGTTGATGGGCGTGTCGTTATCCTGTTGCGGATGGTCAGACGGCTGTTCTTTGTGATGTTTCAGTAAATTGGATATCACCGTGTAGTAAGGTCTCTCCAGCAATAACGCTTTCTGACAGGCCGCTTCCAGACGTGCATCCCCATAGTGTTTGGAGAGGCTCAGGATACCTAAACAGCTTTTGATGGCCTGTTGGGGATGCTCACGGCGCTGGAACTGACATTGGATGACCGCATGTACTCCACAGCCGATATTCTGTCCCCAGTTAAGTAGCCGGGACTGACTCCAGCGCTGTTTAACATGCGCCTGCGGCATGTGTTCCGGGACCGTTGTGAAGCCGCCCTGTTTTGCACTTTTGGGATGCTGCGCCACGATTTCACCTTTGTGGTAAATGCGAACCAGACGCTGTGTGGCATCAATTTGCAATTGCTCACCAACCAGTTGATGAGGGACTGAGTAGGCGTGTTTGTCATACAGTACATGGTAATCCGGCCCGACTCTGGCACGTCTGGTATCCACATATTCATAAGTGTGAAGCGGCAGTGGCATCAGGGCGGGCTTATCCAGTTTTTCATACAGATGATGGCGGGAACCGGGATGCATCTTTTGCTGTCTGTGGTTTAAATCGTTGAGCAATGCTTTAATGGCGACATTCAGTCCCGCCAGGGTATGGAATACCTGATGCCTGAGCCGCATTAATATCCACCGTTCCACAATCAGCACCGCATTCTCCGCTTTGCTTTTGTCCTTCGGCTTATAAGGCCTGGCGGGCATGATGGCGGTGTGGTAATGGCGGGCCATACGGGCGTAGTTTTCATTGATAGTGGGCTGGTAACGATGGGTTTTGGTGACTGCCGCTTTGAGGTTATCCGGCACCAGGAGTTTGGGTACGCCACCGAAAAATTCAAACGCGTGAACATGGGCCATCAACCAGTCCTGAGACTGTTGTGAGTGACAGGCTTCCACATAGGTATAGTTTGAAGCGCCCAGGGTTGCCACAAAGATTTGGGCATCACGCACTTCCCCGGTATCAGGGTTAACAATGGGCACCGTTGGCCCGCAGTAATCGATAAACAGCTTGTCACCGGCAATATGATGCTGACGCATACTGCGCTTTTGTTTCTTAAGCCAGCGCTGATAATGTTCACAGAACTGAGTGTAACCATAGGCCGTTTCAGGCGCAGTTTCGCGATATTCCTCCCACAGCAATAGCTTCGTCATGCCTTTGCGTTTTAACTCCTGGTGCATGTCGACGAAATCAGGCGCGCGTTTCCTCTTATTGGATTGGCGGCCAGGATAAAGGGTGTTTTCTAACTGCGACTGGGTGAGATCATCCGGCAGTGGCCAGGCTAAATCAGAACGATTGAAGCTGGTGAGGAGATCAGTGACGGTGGAGGTCCCAATCCCCAGGCACCTGGCGATGTTTCGATTGCTCAGACCTGCCTCAAACTTCAGTCGCAATACATCGTAAATCTTATTCATATTTGTTCTCTTTCTGGGCATCAACTGGCTTCCTTAATCTTTAACGGACTAAGAAGAGCTTAGTTATTGATTTAATTAGAAAAA
>NZ_FYBH01000026.1 GCF_900185595.1 Calothrix rhizosoleniae SC01 | reverse complement strand
ATTGTTCCCAGGTAAATCCCCCAGGAAGGGTAGCAGTGATTGCGTATCCAGCAACATGAATCAAAGCAGTTAGTTGATTATTAAAGTTTTCTGCTAATGCTTGGAAGAGTAAGTCAATTGTTGTAGATTGTTTAATGTCCCCTGCGACGGTTACAACCTTGATATTGAATGCTTGCAACTCATTTTTGGCTGCGATCGCAGCTTCATGATTGGAACTGTATCCAAGGATAAGATGGAAGCCTTTACTCGCCAATTGACGGGAAATAGCCAAGCCTATACCACGAGTTCCTCCAGTTACTAGTGCAACTTTCATGAGTTTAACCTAGGAATTTTCATTAATAATCAGCTTCTAATTATCTATGTAATCCAGAAATCCGTGACCTAAAATATTATAATTAATAAATATTAATTTGTTGACTATCTACCTCAAGAATCAGCTCATCTCCATATTTCAAATCATTGACGTAAGTTGTTATAATTTCCAGAATATCAGCAGATTGGAAGTGTTCTGGTTTAGTTTCCGGATGAGGATAGTAAATTAAACCATCTAAAACTTCACCTGTATCACGTCGAATACGGCAATCAAAAAACGAAAAATCTTCGGCTGGATTATCTGGTAGCCATTGCAGATTTTTGCATGTATATTTTGCATTTATAATTTCATATTCATGTGGAGAAATTGAAAGATTAATTGTACCAGAAAAATACTGATCCAGTTTCACACCTAATTCAGAAAAAAATGGTTTTTGTATTTCAATAGTACCTTGAGGGAAACGAGGATTTCCAGATTTTCCTGATGCTACCCCGTACCCTTTTTTGACAATACCTTTGACTTGTACCCAGTTACTCATTATTTTCCTAACCACTCACCACCAAAGAAACGCCAACGCACAAAAAGGATTCGCATTAAGCTTTGAGATGCAATAAAAACTACTAACCAAACAGTAAGATAGTGAAGAGAAAAATCACCCCAAATTAGTAACTCTTTTGGTATAGGAAGAGGTAAAAAAACAAATATTTTTAATCCGCACCAAACAAATATCATTTCCCAAATACCAGCAAATAATTGATAAGCTGCGGGCCAATCTCTATCCCAGCGATACTTTTGAATTTTGTCATATACAAAATCCCACCCTAAGCCAAAAATAGCAATATATCCAAGTATGCAAAAATAGGCAGGGCTTTCACCAGAGCCAATCAGACCCATAGCGAAAGGTAAGGTTACTAATACACCAACAGTCGCAAGTAATAATAACCGAGTTTGCCAACGACCAAATAAAGTGGGAGTCATTATAAGTAATAAGTAATAAGTTTACTACTCATGGGTTTGGTGCTTCAATCAATGTCCGCGCCCTAATTGCGTAGTGCTATATTTAGTGTATCAGAAAGAAAATTGCGTATGTCTTTTGTTAGATTTTTGTCGATGGGTTAATAATTCTAAATTCTTCATTCCAAATTCTCTGTAGAGTTTGTGGTGCTGTGATGGATTGAGATAAAATTTTTACAGATAAATACCCCATAACATTAGTACCCCATAACATTAGGTAAATATGTCTGAACCTACACGCCATCCCCAGCCAATAATTTTGATTCGAGGTTTTGGTGGGCTTGATGTCTCAGATGAAATAGCAGATCCTTACCAAGGATTTAATCATGGTACAGTGTACCCACATCGGAAGGGTGAGAATTATATCTATGAAGGGTTAGTTCTGCGCTTTTTGAAATCGCGCTGGAAGTATCATGATGCTACCAATGTGGTGGGATACTATAATAAGGAAATCCAAAATGGACTAATACTTGACCAAAAATTGCAAAATCTGGAGAAAAGACTGCAAGATAATGGGGGACAGTATTCTTTCCTAAATTCATTCCAGCATAAGAATATTATTCATGAATTTAAACGGCTACAAGTAGAACATTTTTTCTCTGGCGACAAAATTGTTATTGACCCAGAAATGGCGCTACAATCTTTGAAGTCAATTGACCTTTGTCGTACTCTGTGGGTATTCCGTTATTATGACCTCAACGATCGGAAATTTGCCACCTATGGTCAAGCACTTGTGCGATTAATTGACTTGATTAGAGAATTAGTCAGTATACAGCAAAGCATCAAACCCAAGGTAAATATTATTGCCCATTCTATGGGGGGACTTTTAGTTAGAGAAGCTGTACAATCTGTTTATCCCCAGGGTAAAGCAAAAGATTATATTAACAAAATTGTTACTCTAGGTACACCACACCAAGGTATTACATTTCAACTTCTGAAAAATTTGATTGGTATTGAAGCTGAGGACGAAATCAAACATTTCCATCCTGATTTTCAAAAAAACCCAAATATACAAAAATCTTTTGTTAATTTCCATAAATATTTTCCCCTAGAGCGATTGTTGACCGTAGTTGGTACCAATTATCGTACTTATAGTGTTCGCACTTATTCCTTAGCTAACCGCTTATTCCCTATGTCTAGTGAGTATGGGGCGAATTATAATCGTAGCGATGGTTTAGTTAAACTAACTTCTGCTCAGATACCTGACGCACCCCGCACATTTATTCATAAATGTCATTATGGTAATGATTCATTGGTTAGCTCCAGAGAAGCTTTTGAAGTAGCAACTCGCTTCTTTTTTGGTAATGTGCGATCGCGTTTGCGGTTTGTAGGTGGTAAAGTAACTCGTGGTAAAGATTTCTTTGGTAAGAGTGAGTTTTTTCTAGGGGTTTGTATTAAACCACGGGGTGTAGACTTTGAACTTTTTCATCAAAGTAAAGAGGCTGAAAATTGCTATGGACCTTTCACTGAAGCCGATCCCAGTGACAATAATGTAGATTTTCGGGACAAGGAATTAGCCTTCCCTTGGGCTGATGGGCAAAATCTGATTTGGGAAGGATACTTGGACACTACCTCTATCCTGGGAGCTGAGAATGATTTGGTAATGCGGGTAGATTTCTATGTCAGTGAACGGGACTTATATGGGATTGGTTTTTCTGATAATAAAATTTTCAGCAAGCAATACTATATTCGCGCCTTGTTACCATCTGCGCCACAACCATTTCCTCAGAAGCTTTACCTCCATGAAAATGAGCAGTTTGACTCTGGTGGTATGCCAATGGAAGGGAAGGATGGTAAATGGGAGTTTACTGTAGGAGATTCTGGTTTTGCAGGTACTTTCCGAATTGAAATTGATTTAATTCCTGATTCGGAACAGTCAGTGTGAAAATCTCCCATTACCAGCAATACAAAATTAGGGCGCAGACATTGTTGAAAGCCCAAACCTATGAGTAGTAAACTTATTACTTGCGCGTAGCACTAGAATTAGGGTCTGCTGAATAACGGAAAAATATTTATTTATCAATGCTGTGAGGCTATTTGATTGGGGAAGAGTGTGCAAGGAAATTAGGATTTTAGGTTTAAAATCCTTGCATCTGTTATTTTTTCTGGCAAAAAGAAGAGAAATAAAGAGGCTGGAACTACTCCCTACTCCCTACTCCCTACTCCCTACCCCCACCAAAAGACTTGTTCAGCAAGCTCTAATTATATCTAGCGATCGCATCCCAATGAATCACATTTTCCAATAATGTCTGATAACCTAAGGTATTGGGATGAAGACCATCGGTACTAATGCGCTGCTCTACCCAATTTTCTCCCCGTTCCATCCATTGCTCAAATATATCTAAATAGGGAATATTTCTCTGGGAGCAAGCCAATTTCGTCGCTTCCTTGTAGCTGTATTGATCGGCGCGATCGTAGTATATACAATCCCAAAATGGCATCTTTGTCTCATTTACTGGTGTCATACCCACAAACAGCACGGGACAAAGTTGTTGCGCTCGATCTAGTAATGCGGAAATATGGGTTTCAAAGACATTAATATTAGTATAATTTCTACCATTGGCATGACCCAACCTAGCGGAATCATTCACCCCTACCGAAAGGATAATCAAGTCTGGTACTTGATTCCTCAACTCTCCCCGGTGGCGAAATTCTACTTCCAGTCTTTGGGCTACTTGTTGTACGCGATCGCCCCTTACTCCCAAATTATACAGTACATGACCCGCACTCTCAGGAGACATCCAACAACAGCGCAATCTTTCCACCCAACCCCCGCCTTCTAAATCGCCAAACCCATATACTAAGCTATCCCCCAAGGCTATAATTTTCAAAGGCTGGTATTGAATCGGTTTTGTAGACAGTTGCATTGAGTCAGGTTTTAAAAGTGTCTCCATCTTCAAAAAATGTATTGTATATCTCTAAACAATTCTATACATTTCTATACTAATTTTATGTATGTGATATTACTAAAGAATCTCTAAATAGAGATATCAAACAATTTTGGATGTCGGATTGACCCCATATCTAAAATCATCTTGGCTGCTAATAATATTTATGAGTAATAATATATACCGCTACCCAATAATATTAGCCCTGAGCAAAGTCGAAGGACTAACATTATTGAAGCACCAAACCTATGAACAGTAAACTGACTTATTTATTACTTATAGTTGATAGGCAATATCTACTTACCGAGACTTAATAGTTTACTCTTTCCTGGATTCATCAACCCATAGGGATCCACAATTTGCTTAAATTCTAAATGTTCGGCATCAATTGTCCGTTTCCAGCCTTCTTCAATCAGATAGGAGTGAGGATTGGCAATAAACACCCCTCTTTGTTCGTGATAGCTAATAATCTCATGCAAGCGTTCTTCAGTGGTGTAACGTACAAGCTGTAAACCTGGATTAGCAACTGCACCATTAGCACGAATAAATTCTAAATGCATCATCACCTCATCCCCAAAGTGGTGATACATATGCTCTATAGTTTGTAAATTATCATTGGGGAATATGCTTTGCAAGTATGTGATTGAAGGGTCTGCATTTCTTGCGTGTAGGGTTGTATGGTTCCAGGTAAATTCAGCTAAATGTAAGCCTTTACCAGCATCTACTGCTAATTTTTCATATACTATTTTACCACCATACTCTTGTAATAAACCAGGTAATAATTCTAAGCTGGGTTCCGCAATTATTAATAATGCAGCATGGGCACCTCCAGGAATATACTGCTGGAGAGCCGTAAAATATTCAGCAATAGGGGATGCAAACACACCTATTTCTTTCTTAATCATGCCATCAGCTAAGGCTAGAGCTTGTCCAAATCTGACCGTTGCCATAAAATCATCAAAGGTAACAATTAACTCTGCCCAAGGATAAGCTGTTCCTAAGGGAATTTCGATTTCCGTGATAATACCGTTAATACCCCAAGCATGATTTACTTTTTCAACACTATGACCACGTAATTCAATGGTGCGGGGTTCGTCTTCCATGGTTACCACTTTTAACCCTAGAAGATTTCCTCTATCTTTTAATAACCCATATTCAACAGAACCAATCCCACCACTACCACCAGCAATAAATCCACCAATAGTTGCAGTCCGGTATGTTGAAGGAGTCATACGCATTTCCCAGCCAATTGACTGTGCCTGTTTATCCAAAGCTCCTAACTTTACACCTGCTTGCACCCTAGCCACTCCAGGTTTTACCCACAGAATTGAATGCATTTTGGTCATGTCAATAATGACACCACCATGCAGAGGTACACATTGTCCATAATTCCCTGTTCCTGCACCTCTGATGGTGACAGGTACTCGATGCTGCACGCAAGCTTGAGCAACTTGTAAGACTTCAGCTTCATTGGCAGGACGGACAACTAAATCCCCGACTTTCCCTTGTAATTTTTTTACTAGTACTGGGCTGAAGGTGTGGTAATCCTGGGATAATTTTGCGACTTGGTGAGCATCAGTAATAACTTCAATATTTGCCAAAGATCGGAGTAAGGCTTCTAAATCGAAGGATTTTACAGGTGTTGCAGTCATGGTATCGTACCTTGTATTGGCATTAGTTAAGTAGCGATCGCTGACAAGTTATTCCTTGTATTTTATCCTTGATCGCATGTGCAGTTGATAGTCAACGCTGACTTAAGTATAAGCCCACACAATTGTCCATTAATCACAAAAATTATTTACTTCATCTTAGTTGCATACTCTTACTCGCAAGTAATAAGTAATAATATTCACCAGTAGAATCACTCCCATTTCATCAAATGTATTTAATTTTGCTGGTTCATTGCTTAATTTATAATCGCAATGTACATTCTAAAACTAACCTTTGATTCACAAGGGAATAAGGTTGTATTTCTAGAGCACGACTAAATGCTTGGATTGCTTGACGGTATTGCCCTTGAGCGGCTTCACATAAACCAATACCATGAAGTGCTCCAAAATGTACAGGATTTATTTGTACTACCATATTGCAATCTATCAGAGATTTTTGATAATCACCAGTAGTGTAATATAGGAAACCGCGACGATTCCAAGCTTCGGCAAAGTCGGGTTTCTCGCTGATCAATTGAGTGAGTAAACTTTCTGCTTCATGCATATTTCCGCCATCCATAAGCTTTTGGCTGCGTTCAATCATTTCTAAGCCATAAATCCCTTTCTGTTGAAACCAGATACGCCACAATTTTCTCGTTGCTTCTTCTCTGATTTTTTCATTAGGGTTTTTCAAACTTTCAAGTAATGAGTTAATAAATAAAGAATCCATGAAATTCTAGTTAGTAAAAACTGCTTAGGAATAAATGCTATACAAAATTATTTTATAAGAAAATTTTAAACTTAAGTTTAAGTTTCTACCCTAAAATTGCAAAGAATAGAAGTTTTTTCGCATTACTTATATTGTCTTATACCTTGCCCGTGTCAGTAATATTTATGCGGTAAATCACTATGCTTGATTTTAGATAGCTAGAATACAACTTAGGTCTTGAGCAGACAATAACTTTCACATTGATTAAAACCGAATTCAGCGACACCATTAGGTAATATTAAATATGGTAATTATGTTGTGACCAGAAGAAGCAGAGGGAATGCCGTTTTCCTCTGCTGTGGAGCGTAGCGAAAACTTGGTTTCCAGTCCTCCGAAGTTGCTCTACTTGGGAAGACCCCAAGACAGCACTGCTCTCTATATTTATATATGGGGTTTCTCCTCTGCTCCTTACTCCCTGCTCCCCTGCATCTTCGTGACCAAAAAATCTTGTATTCTTTGCCAAGTTATATCTAGTAAATCTGGACTATTAGCATCAAACCACTCAATTTCTGGATAGGCTCGGAACCATGTTCGTTGACGCTTGGCAAACTGTCGCGTATGTATAACAATTAAATCCTGAGCTTGAGATAAAGATATTTCCCCATGCAAATATTGTTTAATTTCTTGGTATCCCAAAGTATTTAGTAAAGGTAGATCCACACCATATTTTTCGCATAACCGTTCTACCTCAGCAACCAAACCATCAGCAATCATTTGTTGGGTACGTTGACTAATACGTTTGGTGATATTTTCCGAATCACAATCTAATCCAATGGATAAAATTGGATAACTTGGAGGATTTTCCCCCTGCTGTGCCGAAATAGGGCAACCAGTAATGTAAAATACCTCTAATGCTCTAATAGTCCGTATTTTGTCATGGGAATGAATTTTCTGCCCAGCAATTGGATCAACTTGTTGCAGCATAGTGTAAAGTTGACCTTGACTGATTGATTCAAGTTGCGATCGCAATTCTGGCTGGGGTGCTACCCGAGGAATTTTCATACCCCTAGTAATTGCACGAATATATAAGCCAGTACCACCAACTAAAAATAGGGGTGTATGGGTAGAATTAAGAGGCAGAGGAGCAGAGAGAGGGGGAGCAGGGGGATGTTCAATAAGAGCTTGCGCCCGTTCCTGGTAATCCGCTACCGTCATGGTATCTGTAGGAGCACAGACATCAATTAAATAATGTGGTATTAACTTTTGTTCAGATAATGTTGGTTTTGCCGTACCAATATCAAATTCTCGATATACTTGACGGGAATCTGCACTAATAATTAATGACTCCGCCCGTCTAGCTAACTCCAAAGCTAATCCCGACTTTCCCGTTGCCGTTGCTCCACATACCACAATCAACTTTCTCATTTACTATCTTCTTCCCTCATTCAATCCGGGTGAGGAAACCCCACCCCTACTCCTTCCAACACTTCCCACACTTCCCTCCATCACTCCATCACTCCTTCCCTCTTTCCCATAAGGTACATCCCCTTAATAAATTTCTCATATAATTGGTCTACAGCCGTCAACAAGCCTTTTGTGTTAAAATTTTGGAGTGTTTTGACTTTTGTTCGCTTTGAGGCGATTTTATCCCACGAATCAGGAGAGTTTACATGACGAGTAGTTACAGTGCCGATCAGATTCAAGTTCTGGAAGGTCTGGAACCCGTCCGCAAAAGACCAGGGATGTACATTGGTACCACTGGTCCGAGAGGACTCCATCACTTAGTTTACGAAGTGGTGGATAATTCCATTGATGAGGCTTTAGCTGGGTACTGTACCCATGTGGAGGTGAATCTCAATGCCGACGGTTCTGTTACTGTAACAGATAATGGTCGCGGTATTCCCACTGATATTCATCCCCAAACTGGTAAATCAGCCCTGGAGACGGTATTAACGGTATTACATGCCGGAGGTAAATTTGGTGGCGGCGGCTACAAAGTTTCTGGGGGTTTACACGGTGTTGGGGTCTCCGTAGTTAATGCCCTATCCAAAAGTATAGAAGTAACTGTTTGGCGAGACAATAAGATTCACGTCCAGCGTTACGAAAGGGGAATTCCCATTGACGAGCTACAAGTTAAGCCACTAAAGGAAAAGCGTACGGGTACTTCTGTTACCTTTAAGCCAGACGAGGAAATTTTTACAAATACCACGGAATTTGATTATATAACTCTAGCAGGACGTTTACGAGAGTTAGCGTATCTGAATGCTGGTGTCAAAATTACTTTTACTGATAATCGTTTAGAACTAATTAAAAGTGATGTCCCCAAGGTAGAAACTTACGAATACAAAGGGGGAATTCAGGAATATATTGCCTATCTCAATCGGGATAAACAAGCATTACACGAAGATATTATTTATGTCCAAGGAGAACGCAATCAAGTTCAGGTAGAAGTATCATTACAGTGGTGTACTGATGCTTACTCGGATAATGTTCTCGGTTTTGCCAATAATATTCGCACTGTAGATGGTGGTACCCACTTGGAAGGGTTGAAGGCTGTTCTCACCAGAACCATGAATAACATTGCTCGTAAACGGAATAAACTCAAAGAAAGTGATTCGAATCTGAGTGGGGAGCATGTCCGGGAAGGTTTAACAGGGATTATTTCCGTCAAAGTCCCAGAACCGGAATTTGAAGGACAAACCAAAACCAAACTGGGGAATACAGAAGTTAGAGGGATTGTAGATTCTTTGGTAGGTGAAGTTTTAACAGAGTACTTAGAATTTCATCCAGGGATTGCCGATTCTATTTTAGATAAAGCTATTCAGGCTTTCAAAGCTGCTGAAGCAGCACGTCACGCCCGTGAGTTAGTTCGCCGGAAATCGGTGCTAGAATCTTCTCCCTTACCTGGAAAGTTAGCTGATTGTGCTTCTCGGGATCCAGCAGAATCGGAAATTTATTTGGTAGAGGGAGATTCTGCGGGAGGAAGTGCCAAACAAGGGAGAGATAGGCGTACCCAAGCGATTCTGCCCCTACGCGGTAAAATTCTCAACATTGAGAAAACCGACGACGCAAAAATATACAAAAATAATGAAATTCAATCCCTAATCACTGCCTTGGGTTTAGGTGTGAAAGGGGAAGAATTTGATGCTTCCCAACTACGATATCACCGTATAGTTATTATGACTGATGCTGACGTAGATGGCGCACATATCCGTACTTTGTTGCTTACTTTCTTTTATCGCTATCAACGGGCATTAATTGAACAAGGGTATATATATATTGCTTGTCCTCCGTTGTATAAATTAGAAAGGGGACGCAGCCAGCCTAGATATTGTTACAGCGATAGAGAATTACAAAGTGAAATTGCTAAATTTCCAGAAAATGCCAACTACAATATCCAACGTTTTAAGGGCTTGGGTGAAATGATGCCAGAGCAACTGTGGAATACTACCATGAACCCAGAAACGCGCACCTTGAAACAAGTAGAAATTGAAGATGCTGCCGAAGCCGATCGCATTTTCACTATTTTAATGGGCGATCGCGTCGCACCTCGCCGTGAATTTATTGAGACATATGGTTCTAAACTTAACCTCGTGGATCTAGATATTTAATCTAGAAGCCATGCCCAAAAGTAGAGAGTTAGTACAGGGGTAATAAACTTTTCCCCTGGAACTATGCTCTTGAGGGAAGTAAGCAGACTTGGGAGCTACACTGTTGGCACTGCGAATGGAGTATAAGCATAGATAATGCTCAAACCAGTATTTTCTCAGATAACAGTGGGTATGCTAGCAATTCTCACTCTTGGTAGTTGCAGCAATGTCACCATTGATCAATATGAAGCCACGGCGCGTACTCGTTATACTTGGCAAGTGAAATATGCCTATGACTTAGTTGATGAGCCACTTCCGCGTCTAGAAACTTTCGGCAGTAATTCCTTACTTAATCGTAATGGCTTGAAGCCTTCTGGGAGAATTATTGGTCCTGATGACAAGGGATTATGGTGGCCCATTCTACCACCGCGACCATCTGTAGATGAAATAGAACAACGCAAACAAAGTTCCACTGAAAAATTCAGCAAGCCAGAATTACTGAAATCTGTAAAGTATAAAATTACATACTCTTCTGGAGGGCAACGGAGAACTTTGCCCACTAATTACCAAGTTTATCGGCAGGTTGTAAAGACATATACATCAGGTACTCCTTTAGAATTGACTTTGGGAGTCGATGATAATTCAGTCACGAAAGCAGAACCCGTTGGGAACTGAAGAGGTGAAGTGATAAAACTTCCACAACTAGTCTTTCGGAGGTACCAATTAAAGCGATCGCTCTTTACGCGGGCACTTCGTGCTCGGAGCGGCTCCTTTGTTATGTCCTATTCGCATATTAATTTGTTGTGATTAAATTTAAGCATAGCCATCAGTATTTACCACAAGAGAACTTTGTGTTTGATAGTGCTATGTGCTGGATATTTAGTGGCTATCCTTTTTCAGCCTGTGTTTTGTTTGCGTAGAATTTCTGCTAAAAACTATTTTTTGTCCGAAGTTGAATCAGTATATGAGTAGTTAAACATAATTAATTACACAATGTCATTGCGAGCGTAACGGAGTGAAACGAAGCAATCGCAAGGGTTATGATTATTTCGCGTAGTTTGTAATAATGGTAAATATTTTTGTTTGATTACTTATGTTGAGTGTACTACAAACAATAGTACTTATATACTACAATCGAGATAAACAACTTGATACAGCCAAGAAAAGTCATTTTAAGATTGATTGCGAAATTCTATGTCAATTTATCTCAATGGATTCAAAATAGAGCTTTCCGCTTCCGAATTTACTGTGTATTGTCAGCGAGCAAAAAAACAGACCCTCGCAGAAGCCGCTCAAGAAATCCAGCAATTGTTAACACAATTAGAAGCCAGTAATCCCACTGCTACTGAAATACAAAAGGTAGAATTTGTTAAAGCGGCAATCGCTCCTACCCGGAAAGACCGTTTTGCGAGTGCGTTGAATGCCGGTTGGAAAGAAGCAATCAAAGAATTACTGGATAATAAGTTTTTAAATGTTGCGATCGCTGTTTTAGAAGGTTGGAAAAATGCAGGAGGGTAGCGTCATCGTTCTATGTAAAAGCTAACTCCTCGTTTACTTTACATTAATATATTGCCCGATTGATAATGTATTCCACTAATTCGCATTACAATTATCATACTGTGTCATTGATGGTTTAACCTATGACCACTTTCTTCCCCAGCGATGCAGACTTACATCTCCCTGACAGCGACGGCAAACCAATGGCAGACAATACCGAACAATTTCGTTGGATTGTCTTGATTAAGGAAAATCTGGAAATTCTATTTGCTGATGAACCTCAGGTATTTGTCGCCGGGGATTTATTATGGTATCCAGTGAAATCACGCCTCATTTCACCAGTAGCACCAGATATCATGGTAGTATTTGGCAGACCGAAAGGACGACGAGGATCTTACAAGCAGTACCAAGAAGACAACATTCCTCCCCAAGTAGTGTATGAAATTCTCTCACCTAGCAATAATGTGGATGAGATGGAACGTAAGCTAGAATTTTACCAAACCTATGGGGTGGAAGAATACTATCAGTATGACCCAGACCGCTACGAACTCAAAGGTTGGCAACGACAAGGTGAGCAGTTGTTACCCATTGCTCATATAGATGGATGGACAAGCCCTCGGTTGGGTATTCGGTTTGTGATGGGCAATCATGAACTGGAGATTTACCATCCAGATGGACGACAATTTTTGAGTTCTGTGGAATTGGAACAAAGAGCAGAACAGGAACGCCAACGAGCAGAACAAGCAGAGCAACAATTACAGGATATGCAAGTATTATTACAGCAATACCGCGATCGCTTTGGAGAATTAGATAATTAATTACAGTACATTGGCGTAGCTTGCACTTGCGGTTAAAAAATTAAGATTGCTATAGATATTTAAAAAAGTGAGAAAATAGGAAGAATAATTTTTCCCTCCTTCACTCCTTCACTCCTTCCCCAATCACTCTACTCCTCCAGCAGACGCTTGGGCTTCTTGATACACTATTTCTTGAAACTGGATTATATCTTTTTGGGGGTCGGCATAACTAACTTTGACCAATATCTGCTCCCCTAATCTCACAACACGCTTGAAAAACATTGGTAACTGTAAACCCAAATCTTCCAATAAAATCAGTGCCAAACCACTATCTTCCCTTAACCACATGAGTACTTCTGTCTGCCAAACTTCATTAGGATGGCGACGTAAATACTCTAAAGCCCAATATCTGTTGGTTTGTCTCTCCACCATAGTCACTTCTTGAGTAATGGTAGTGACATTATTCATCACCTCCCTCAGTTCCTCTGGGGAGAAGGGAGGTGTCTGTCCTCGCAAATGTGCCTTTAATTGAAAATGGGTCAGTAAGTCACTATAACGGCGAATGGGAGAGGTCGCCTGAGTATAGGTATCCAGACCTAAACCAGCATGGCGTAAGGGTGTGATACTCATTTCACTCTTGGGCATACAGCGACGCATAGCACAAGCACGCACAAATCCTGGTGGTAGTTGGAGTAATTCTTCATCCGGTGGTAATTCCGGCTGGGGTTGACCGCGAAAAGGTAAGGGAATGTTATGTTCTTGACCATAACGAGCAGCAACCTCACCAGCAAGAATCATCATTTCTGCTACAAGTTGTCGTGAGGAAGAATCATCTAACAAATCAATACTAATATCTTCCCCTTTGCCTTTGACCTTAATCATTGCCTCGGGCATATTAATACTGATTGCTCCTTGCTCATATCGCCAACCCCGGCGTTTTTTTGCCCACTGAGCGATCGCAGCAATTTCTGATTCTGCTTGTAACCCTAACCCGAGCATTTCATCCACATCTTCATAGGTGAGGCGATAGGTAGGCTTAATGAAGCTTGCATGAATACTATATTCTGCCACTTCCCCAGAGTCATCTAACACCACTCCAAAACTGAGAGCGCAACAAACCTGTCCCTGGATTAGACTCATTGGCCCTGTGGCTAGAACCTCGGGAAACATGGGAACCATTCCCGTGGGTAAATAAACCGTACTTCCTCGCTTTCTCGCTTCTAAGTCCAGTTCATCCTCCGGAATCAACCAGCGAGTTGGATCCGCAATATGTATCCACACCCTCTCCTTGCCATCTGGTAGAGTTTCCCAACTCAAACCATCATCGATTTCCGTAGTGCTTTCATCATCAACGGTATATACTTTGAGATGGGTTAAATCCAGACGTTCGCTATCTGGATCTGGCGGTTGTGATGCCAATTGCTGTTGGGCCACTTCTAATACCTTATTGGGAAACTGAATGGGAATTGATGAACGACGCAGAAATACATTTTCATGAGGACTCCACCACCCCAAGTCTACTAAAAGCTGAAAAGCTCCTTGGGGATTTGCTGGTCGTCCCAACATATTCATTGTTTCCAGTACTGGTGCTGGGGGAGGATAGGAACGAACTAAAGCATCATCATTTAGTTCTCTTTTTCGGGTCAGCTCAGGCAGTTCAGCCAGAAATGTTGCATATTTTTCTATGGCCTCTAAACGATGGCGATCATACTTTTGCCATTCTACCGCTTCACCTGCCACTGCTTGCTCTACACGGACTAAAAATTCCTGCTGTTCCTTAGCCTTGATTGCTTCTACTTCTAATTGATGCTTGCGCTCTGCTACTTGGGCAGCTGTTCTTGGTTCATATGCATTTCCCTTTTGCTTAAAATAGATTTTGTCATCTGATAACAATCTATGGGCTGCATAAGATTGGGATGGCTCCGATTCTGAAAACAGCAAAATTGCCATTTCTTGGGGAGTTACCACTCCCCCATCATCCACTAGTAATTCCCAAGCGACCTCTAAGCTTGATGGATCTAAATAAGGTTCTATTTCTGACAAAAAAGTCGGAATTTGCGAAGGCTCGTAGGTCTGTCCAGTAATTTGATAGTTAATTTGTCGTGGGGCGATGCTGTGGGACTGTCCCCGTTTATCAATCGCAATCCAACGATTTTTACCATCCGGGCGATCTATAATTCCTAAACGACGATCACCTTGAAATTTAAATTCAACTAGCGTCCCCTTCTCCACAAGCCTCGCATTCTATAATATGGTAAACAACTGAAAATATTATATTGCTTAGTTAATAGTTAGGAGTGAAGAGTTAGAGGTTAATTCACATTGCCTCACTCTTGACTCACTAATTATTGTTTTAGCCTTCCGCATTAATAAATGGCAATAAAGCCACAATGCGAGCCCGTTTAATTGCGGATGTTAACGCCCTTTGTTGTTGAGCTGTCAGTCCAGTAATCCGCCGTGGCAATATTTTACCCCGTTCAGTAATAAACTTACGCAACAAGTCAACATCTTTATAATCTATGGGGTCTCCTGGCTTGATAGGAGACAAGCGACGACGATAATAGCTCATGTTTCTCTACTTTTATTTAATTTCCTTGTGAACCGTGTGTCTGTTGCAGTGGGTGCAGAACTTTTTCAGTTCCAATCTAGCGGTGGTGTTACGACGATTTTTAGTACTTGTATAACGTGAAACACCGGGGGAACGCTTCTCAGGGTTAGAGCGACATTCTGTACATTCCAGTGTCACTATAATACGGACACCTTTAGCCTTAGCCATAGTCTTACAAAGAGTAAAGCTCGATAATAATTAACACAAATTCTTATTGTCTCACATTCCGCCTAAAAGTTTCAACTAATCGCTTAAATTTAATATCTAGGGAGTAGCCACGCTGGGATGAAACTATCATGGTTTTACCATAACGGTCGTGCATGGTTTGCCGCATTTGAGTATCGGATAACGCTGCACTACATTCTATGGCTAGAGGAAGTACTAGCAGTATAGCAGTAGGATTGCGGATGATGTTATTAATGGCAATAGAAATCATCAGAGCGCCCAAACCAACTATGGCTTCTCTTTTAAGTAGAGATGGCAAATCTGGAATTCTTTTAGCTCCAGCTTCCAATACCTGTATATCAAAAGCCCATCGTCCCAAACTTTGTCCATGGTTGTTATAGGGGATGATGACACGCAAAATCAGCCAAACAATTATAAAAACCAATATTTGTAAAATTTGGATGCCAGTATTATTGCTTCCCAAGGTGGAACTAACTAACCAAGCACCCAGAAAATCGATCGCAAATGCCATACATCTACGTTCAAAGCCCACTTGAGGGAAGTGTGGAGATGGAACTCGTTCGATAGTCATTTTATTTTAGATTGTGGGTTTATTTCTACAATAATTTTAAATTTCGTTGATGTGGGAGATAAGTTATAGATTTTGACATTTAGTAATTACTAAGATAATTTCGGATAATAAATAAATTATTAGCCTATTATATTATTATGTCGTCCCAAGATAAAAAACCAAAGGGATGTGGATGTAGCAATATCCCTATATCTTTAATTATATTGATACTAGGAGGTGGCTATTGGTTGTTTACTCAAAGAGATAATCTAGGTTTGAGTAGAATTTTACCTAATAATAAACAGA
>NZ_FYBH01000219.1 GCF_900185595.1 Calothrix rhizosoleniae SC01 | reverse complement strand
CTCAAAATATTTCCTTTTGGTCGCATTAGCAACTTTTATTCCTCTACACTAGTCACATTAGTTCATGGTTTGATGATGCTAATGTAAATTTTGCCACTAGTTGTAGATATGAAATTTGGTTTAAATTGGCGTTTTGGGTTTGGTTGGCTGAATCCCTTGAGGAATAAAAAGTCACTATTTGCGGGGATTTGTGCCCTGAGTATGGTGGTTGCCGTAATGTTATCCTTTCCCATACAGGCTGAAAATGTACCTTTGCGATCGCGAACCCAAGTAGAAGAGTTACGGGGAGTATGGTTAACTAATGTTGATAGTAATGTTTTATTTCAGCGCGATCGGTTAAAAAATGCTTTAAAACAACTTAAACGACTTAATTTTAATGTTGTTTATCCAACGGTATGGAATGAAGGTTACACGCTATATCCAAGTCGGGTTGCAAAAAGGGTAACAGGTATTTCCGTCGATCCCGAACCAGGATTAAAAAAGCGAGATATGCTCAAAGAAGCGGTCAAAGAGGGACATAAACAAGGGTTAAAGGTGATTCCCTGGTTTGAATTTGGCTTTATGGCATCACCGAACTCACAACTGGTAAAAAATCGTCCCTATTGGGTTACAAATCGCCGTGATGGTAGCAGAATTTGGAAGCAAGGAGTGATAGATAGGGTATGGTTGAGTCCCTTTCGTCCAGATGTGCAAAGCTTTATCCAAAACTTAATTGTAGAAATTGTAAGAAAATACGATATTGATGGGATTCAATTTGATGACCATTTTGGCTTACCTTCAGAATTGGGATATGATCCCTATACAGTGGCAATTTACAGAAAAGAGCATGGTGGGAAATCACCCCCCAAGAATCCCAAAGACCCCGAATGGGTGCAATGGCGAGCCAATAAAATTACTGACTTTATGAAGCGGGTATTTTTTGCGATTAAAGCAGTGAAGAAAGATTGTATCGTATCTGTTTCACCAAACCCCCAAGAATTTTCCTATGAATACTTTTTAGCAGACTGGCAAAAATGGGAACGGATGGGATTAGTGGAAGATTTGGTAATACAGATATATCGCAACGATATGAATGTATTTATTAAGGAATTAGAACAGCCAGAAGTTAAAGCCGCCAAGAATCATATTCCCGTAAGTGTTGGTATTATTAGTGGCTTGAAAGGTAAATTTGTGCCTATGGAGCAAATTCAAGCCCAAATTAAACAAGCGCGCGATCGCAATTTTGCCGGTGTATCTTTCTTCTTCTATGAAACTTTGTGGAATTTAACTAAGGAACCAGCACAACAGCGCCTGTCTGGATTCCAAGAAAGTTTCTCTCAATCCACAAGGTATCCAAATTTACTTGCAGGTTGGAAGCCTTAATTCCAATTTACTAGAAGAATTCATAAAGATGTGGGGGCGCAATGCTTGCGCCCAAATTCCCAATCAGTGAGAGTTATGAATGGATAAAAATTTATATCTGGATGCAAATAATTGTATTGGGATCGGTTCTCAAATGTATTGCTGGATAATATAGGAAATTACTGCGCAAAATTCTTCATATTGACCATTGTCATTAGTTTGTTCAAAACCATCAAGTAACAATTTTCTGTCATCTATTGTGAGGTCTTCAAAGTCTTCGTCCAGGATTGCTTCTATCTCCTGGCAACGCATATTTTGCAGTTTATCAATATTCAAGTCTAGCTTCTCAATTGTTGTCTCGGCAGCAGTTTTTTTCTCTAGTACTTCGGTTGGTAAAATTTGTCCGTCTTCTGTATATTTAAAAAATTCACTACAGTTAATATCTAGTGATGATACCATTAAATATTCATCGTACTTTGTTAATATATTTCACTGCTTCAGAATCTCTTTGCGTCGATATAGATACATTTGCCTTGACTAATTCTGGCTCATCTTCTCCAATAATTTTCGCAATTTCATGACTTCATTTCCTAGCAGCATCAAGATTATTTGAATTGATGATCAAAAGTCATCTCACTGCTGGAGGAGAACAAGAGGCTCAGCCTCCTGTTCTCGGAATTGGTGCAAGTTGTTAGTAATTCCTAACTTTTAGCTTTTGACTTGAATAAAATACCACAGGATGTGAAAAAGGGCTTTTGGAAAATTTACTCAAGCTCCCTTTTCCCTTACCAAAAACTCCAACCAGTACTCCAGTATCTACTGTCATTGGTAAAATACTCAAGTCCACCTACCACAGAGTTTAATTCGTCCGCAGAGAGCTTAGATGACTGACTTAATTGAGAGGGTTTAGATTCTTTTTTCTTGATTGTATTCTTTTTGTCTTGTTTCATGATATATAAACGAATGTATTCCGTTTATATTTTAAACCTTTTATACATAAAAACTAACTTTTATGAAATTTACCCCATGTAGAAGCGAAATGCTACTAACAACACGATGGCGATTCCTATTAATTTGGGTGTAACGTAGGTTAAACAGGATTTTATAGGTATTTTAAACATATCTTGCATTGCCCAAAAAGAAAGAAGGAAAGGAATAATTTCCTAACCTAAAAACGTAGTGATATATTATTTATTTTCAACTTGAGAATGCTAATAACAAAAAATTAGTTAACCTTCTTTGGTGCAAAAGAAACGTGATTTCGTTTTATTCATATAGAACTAAACCACGTTTCTCACAACAATTATTTGAACTACTCTAATTCAAAGAAGCATTTTGCAATTCACCAGTACGGATAGATAACTGCTGGGTTTGTCTACCACGTTGTATCTTTACCTGTAAAGTTTGACCAACGCGACTATTTTCCACCATATTTTGTAACATTTCGGCGGTTTTCACAGGCTTTCCATCAATCTCAACGATGACATCTCCGCGACGCATACCGGAACTAGCTGCTGGGGAATTGGTTAGAACTCGCATTACCAATACACCATTAACTTCTGGGAGGAGAATGGAGGAATTGGGATCGCTATTATTCTGCTTCGCTAAATCTGGGGTGAGAGTGACCATTTGTACTCCCAAATAGGGATGGGCGACCTTACCATTGCGCTGTAGCTGATTGGCGATATCTTTTGCTTTATCAATGGGGATCGCAAAGCCAATTCCCATCGCATCGGCGCGAATAGCTGTATTAATACCAATCACCTCACCCCGATCATTTACCAAGGGTCCACCAGAGTTACCAGGATTAATGGCTGCGTCAGTTTGAATAAAGTCCAAACGCTTATCAGAAATACCTACTTGGGAACTAGGGCGCTTGAGAGTACTAACAATTCCCAAGGTGACAGTATTATCAAATCCCAAGGGATTACCCACTGCGATCGCCCAGTCTCCTACCTGTACTGTACCAGAATTACCCAAAGGTGCTACAGGTAAGTTGGTGGCATTAATTTTCACCACAGCTAAGTCTGTAACTTCATCCACTCCTCTAACTTTGCCATCCACGGTACGCCCATCTTTTAAGCGTACTTGCACTCGATCAGCCTTATCTACCACATGGGCATTAGTTAATACCAAACCACTGCGATCAAAAATTACACCGGAACCAAGACCCCGGACTTGTCTTTGTGATGGTTGTTGTTGGGGAAAACTATCCCCAAAGAAACGACGGAAAAATGGGTCATCCATGAAGGGATCGGGATTGCGACGAGTAACTGTACGTTCAGTATCAATCCGCACTACCGCAGGTCCCACACGGTTGACAGCAGCCGTAACAAAGCTGTTATTACCCACAGCCAAGGCAGCTGGAGATTGTTTTTGAGCTATTATTTGTGAAGAATTATCATAAACGGGGGCTGGCTCGGCTTGGGAAGGAGCCACCTTTAAAGAGGCAAAAGTGAATGCAATACCCAAGACAATTGCAATTACATGGGTGGTTAATTGGCGTAGTGAACGACGCATTTTCGGAAATTGCATAACAACCTAAGAAATTGAATGATTTGGTGTTGAAATTATCTTTATTGTTATTGTTACAGAATTTAAAGGTTATCTCATATCTCGCACCACATGATCTTATTAGTAAATTATCGCCTGTAACCCTTATTATTTCGTAGGGTGGTCAGTGCCCACCTTACCTTTCCTCGAAGGTGCAAGATATAAGGTATTCTGAAAAGTTGACTGGATTTATCAGTGTGAAGTTTCGCACTTGCTTGATGCTGATTTCTGTAAGTAGAATCTCCACATTCTAATTTATGCAAAATATTAAAAACCGGCTATTATGGTTATTCACCCATATAATGTTCGGGTTTTGCCCATTCCTTTTTTTACTTTTTCCCTAGAGATTAACTAAATTTTTTGCATGAAGTTGCGACAATGGATTATCAGGATAATTCATTAATGGCAATGGAGCGCAATAAATCATTACACTGGTATTAAGTCGCCTAGCCAGGAGTGGGAGTCCACTATATATCCATGACCCAACAACAACCCAGTAAAATATGTATTCTTGGTGGAGGCTTTGGTGGTCTTTACACAGCCTTGCGCCTCAGCCAGTTTCCCTGGTCAGATGTACCTCAGCCGGAAATCGTCATCGTCGATAAAAGCGATCGCTTTGTATTTTTACCCCTACTCTATGAACTACTCACAGGAGAATTACAAACTTGGGAAATTGCTCCTCCTTTCGTGGAATTGTTGCAAGATACGGGAGTGCGTTTCCATCAAGGGGTAGTATCAGACATCAATCTCGAACAAAAACGGGTACAGCTTCAAGATGGTTTAGAAATTAATTGCGATCACTTGGTATTAGCTTTAGGAGGAGAAACTCCCACAGATTTTGTGCCTGGAGTAACTTCATATGCCCATACATTCCGCACAATTACGGATGCATATCAAATAGAAGAACGACTGCGGCTCTTGACAGAATCAGATGCTGACAAAATTCGAGTAGCAGTTGTTGGAGGTGGTTATAGTGGGGTGGAACTAGCTTGTAAACTAGCTGATAGATTAGGGAATAGGGGTAGATTGCGATTAGTTGAGATGAGCGATCGCATTTTACGTAGCTCCCCAGACTTTAACCGGGAAACTGCTAGCAAAGCATTAGCAGCCAGGGGTGTATTTATTGATTTGGAAACCAGAGTCGAATCAATTGGCAAAGATGATATTACCTTAGAATATAAAGGCAGTGCGGATACAATTCCCGTAGACTTAGTAATTTGGACAGTGGGAAATAAAGTTAGTCCGGCGATCGCTAATCTTAATTGTAAGGGAAATCAACGGGGACAAATTGCGATCGCTCCCACATTACAGTTAATAGAGCATCCCCATATTTTTGCCTTGGGAGACATTGCTGAATGTCGCGATGCAGAGGGTAAAGAAGTCCCAGCCACCGCCCAGGTTGCCTTTCAACAAGCTGATTATACTGCATGGAACATCTGGGCAACTTTAACTAATCGTCCCTTGCTTCCCTTC
Source organism: Calothrix rhizosoleniae SC01 (assembly GCF_900185595.1). Classification (GTDB taxonomy): domain Bacteria; phylum Cyanobacteriota; class Cyanobacteriia; order Cyanobacteriales; family Nostocaceae; genus Calothrix_A; species Calothrix_A rhizosoleniae. The sequence continues at coordinate 7,562 of NZ_FYBH01000219.1, read as the reverse complement.
CGTTACGAGAACTTAGGAGAAATGATGGCATTAGGGATAGATAACGCCACACTCACAGGTTTAGGGATTAATTTACAAGGACCATTAGCATCCATCGCTCGTCGTCTGACTTATCTGTACCGGATGCCAACCTTAGATCATCAGCTCAAAGTCGGTTTTAATTGGCTAGCACGCCCGATTATGAATCTTTTGCATTGACTACACTTGAATCACCGTTATAAAACTTAATTACGAATTACAAATTACGGATTCAAATTATTCTAACCTGGTACAGGTTGGTATTGAAACCTAAATATTGTTATGTCTCGCTTTTTACGTCTAGCAGTTATCTTCATGCTGGCTTGTGTTGTGATTCTCACTGCTTGTCATCCTCAATCATGGCAAGCAAACACAAAGCAGACATCTCAATTAGTTCTGGTGACACCCAGCGACCCTTCTACATTTAACTATGCCACGAATACCTCTCCTTTTGGTGTTTTTCCCTTCATTTATCAAGGATTGGTACAAGAGAATGGCATGACTACGAAATTAGAACCGGCGCTGGCTGAATCTTGGAATATTTCTGAGGATAAAAAACGTATTACCTTTACCCTCCGAGATGGATTAAAGTGGTCTGATGGTAAACCTCTGACTGTGGATGATGTCATGTTTACCTATAAAGACATTTACATGAATAAAAGGATTCCCACCGTATTTAAAGATTTTATCCGCATTGGCAACCAGGATGTGTTTCCCTCATTGCGAAAATTAGACAACCGCAGGGTAGAGTTTACTTTACCGGAACCTTTTACCCCTTTTTTGCGATATTCCGCTACTCTGGCAATTTTACCGGCTCACGTGCTGCGGGATTCTGTATTATCTAATGATGGGAATGGTAATCCTCAATTTCTCACTACCTGGGGAACCAATACACCACCAGAAAAAATTATTGGTAATGGTCCTTATCAAATAGAGAGTTATACTCCTTCTGAGCGAGTTATTTTCCGACGCAATCCCTATTATTGGCGCAAAGATACTCAAGGGGTGCAATTGCCTTATATTGAAAGAATTGTCTGGCAAATTATTCCCTCCACCGACAACCACTTGCTGAGATTTCGTTCTGGAGAATTAGATACTGTAAATGTGCAACCAGAAGCCTTTGCTCTACTCAAACGAGAGGAAAAGCGGGGTAAATATACTGTTTACAATGGTGGATTGAAGACAGGGATTAATTTTATTACCTTTAATCTCAACCAAGGGCGTAGTACTAAAGGAAAGCCTTTTGTCGATCCGATCAAATCTCGTTGGTTCAATAACCTCACATTTCGGCAAGCGATCGCCTATGCTATAGATCGTCAAAGAATGAAGACGAATATCTATCAGGGATTAGGTGAGGTGCAACATTCACCCATTGCTGTGCAGAGTCCCTATTACCTATCTCCTAAAGCAGGTTTAAAGGTATATAGTTATAATCCCCAACGGGCAAAGCAATTATTAATTCAGGCAGGTTTTAAATATAATTCTCAACGGGAATTACTAGATAAAGATGGGAATCGGGTACAGTTTACGATCCTAGTTAAATCAGAGGATCAATCCCGTATAGCCGCCGCAGTGCAAATTCAACAGGATTTGAATCAGATTGGGATTCAGGCAGATTTACAGACCCTTACTTTTAATATTATATTGCAAAAGCTCCTTGCTAGGCGAGATTGGGAATGTTATGTCGGTGCTTTTGAATCAGGGGTAGTTGAACCTAATCTTGTGGCTTTGTTTTGGAATAGCACAGGTTCGTTTCATATGTTTAATCAAGGTTCCCAATCTCAAAAGCGTCCGATTGTAGGGTGGAAAGCGACTGAGTGGGAGCAAGAAATTGATCGACTATTTCAAGAGGGGACTAGGGAAGCTGATGAAGGGAAACGCAAACAGATTTATGGTAAATTTCAGCAAATTGTTGCCGAACAATTACCAGTGTTCTTCTTAGTTAATTCTATGTCTTTAAAAGCAGTGCGCGATCGGGTGGAGAATGTGAAATTTTCGGCGGTTGGCGGATTATTGTGGAATATTGATGAGTTAAGGTTGAGGGGGAAAAGTTAGTGAATCATACGCATTTACTTGTTTCAGAGATAAAAATAGTAAAATAGAGGAAAAGAGAATAAAGTTTTTAAGCTAATGAATATTTCTCTGAAACCCGAACACGAAAATTTTATTACATCCCAAATTGAAAAGGGAAAATATGCAAATGCAGATGAAGTGATTAGTGCTGCGTTTAAGCTCTTAGAAGAAAGAGAGCATAAGTTAGAAGAATTACGTCGAAAAATAGCAGTTGGTACTGAACAGATTGCTAAAGGAAAGGTGACTGATGGCGAGGTAGTTTTTGCTAGATTGCAAGAAAAAATAAATCAGATTAATCAGTCTGAATCATGAGTAATTACTCTTTTTCTGATGCAGCCATCCAAGATTTAGATGAAATTTGTGAGTATATTGCTCGGAGTAATCCTAGTGCAGCTAGTAAACTTTTTGATGCGATACGCCAGAAATGTAAACTGGTAGCAAGCTTTCCAAATATGGGGAAAAGTTATGAAATGTTTTCTCCACGATTGAGAGGATTTACGGTTGATGATTATATTATTTTTTATTATCCCAGAGAGGATGGAATTGATATAGCTCGCGTGGTGAGTGGTTATCGAGATTTGGAGTCTTTATTTTCATAATTAAATCTTTAACCCTCCATCCCCCTTACTCTTTCTCGGCATTCTAACGCCGCTTCCAGTGGATCGATCGCTACTACATACTCTGCTAACATTTTCAAATCTAAATTAGGCAAAATCTCACTTTTTTCTACTTGCTCGTAACTATTACCACCCAAGCAATAAACATCCAACTGATTATTTTTAAAATACCAAACTTCATTAACACCAAGCCGTTTATAGACTTCCAACTTATCTAAACCACCACTAGTAACAACTACCTCAATTGCAATATCAGGGAGTTCTTTTTCTATACCAATACAATAAGATTCATCCGGTTCTGTTCCCCCCTTTATTTTTTGTTGGCGAAGAGTCATAGAACCTAGGGGAAAATAACGAATACGTTTTTCTTGACAGTAAGCTTCTACCAAAGAACCAATATTTGTTTTATTCCGTTCGTGCTTGCGACTAGGGGACACAAATTCTAACACTCCATCCAAATAAGTCACCCGATACTGTAAACTATTTCCTAGCTCATTCAACAATGTTTCATAACTTTCCCAACTAACACCACTGATAATCTGGCGTTCTTCTGGATCTTCAGCTTGGAGAATCTCAAAAAAGTCTTGAAGTAAGACCATAGCAGCTTTTTATATATGTAGAAAACAAGAAGCATTAACTAATACTTATATCTCAGAAATCTCGTTCATTTGTTGACGAATTACAGCTTGAATCTTAGCATCAAAATCAGGGTCATCTACTGTAGTAATCACAGAATTTGCACCTTGATGACGACGTTCTAAATATACTGTAAGTGCGTTCTTATCATTTCGATGGTTAAGCAAGTATTGCTTTAATTCCTTATCCGTCATTGCTGTATAATTAACTTGACTCATTACAATACCTCTCCATCCCTTGTGATTTCAAATTCGATGTTTTCATTTTGACCAGCCAATATGAATAAGTTCTTTGTACGTTCATCAATACAAATGAGATGAATCGGCTGGAACATCACATAGGTAACTTGATAAGCTATTCTGTACAGACACTTTAACTGCACGTCAGTAGGCATCTTTCTATTTTCTAGTCTAACTATTAAACTGCCAACTGCGGTTTATTTTGTATCATAAAACCACAGCCAGCAGTCTTTAATTTTTCAGAAGCTGCTAAACCTTAAACTTCTCAGTAATTCGCTTCATTGCTTCTTCCACATTCTCCCGACTGTTAAACCCAGAAATGCGGAAATAACCTTCACCCGCAGCACCAAAACCAGAACCAGGTGTACCCACCACATTACAAGTTTGCAACAATTTATCAAAGAAATCCCAACTCGATAAACCATTAGGAGTTTTCACCCAAACGTAAGGTGCATTTACACCTCCATAAACCTGCAATCCCGCCGCAGTGAGTTTCTCGCGGATAATCTTGGCATTTTCTAAATAAAAGCTCACCAATGCCTTAATTTGCGCCTTCCCTGCTTCAGAATAAACCGCTTCCGCACCCCTTTGCACAATATAAGAAACGCCATTAAATTTGGTAGATTGGCGACGATTCCATAGTTTCCATAGCTCCACATCAGAACCATCAGCAGCCTTAGCAGTAAGAGTTTTAGGTACAACTGTTAAGGCGCAACGAGTACCCGTAAACCCTGCATTCTTAGAAAAAGAACGAAATTCGATCGCACAATCCCTTGCCCCTGGAATTTCATAGATAGAATGGGGTATGCTGGGATCAGTGATAAACGCTTCATAAGCCGCATCAAAGAAAATTATCGACCCATTAGCTTTAGCATAATCCACCCAAGCCTGGAGATGTTCTTTAGTTGCTACTGCTCCTGTGGGATTGTTGGGGAAGCACAGGTAAATTAAATCAACTTTCTGGGTAGGAATGGTAGCAGTAAAATTATTATCTGCGGTAATTGGTATATATACTAAGCCTTCATACTTCCCATCATCCTTTCCTTCTCCCGTATGCCCTGCCATGACGTTTGTGTCTACATACACGGGATAAACTGGGTCGGTGACGGCAATTTTATTATTTTTGCCAAAAATGTCAAGAATATTACCATTATCGCACTTAGAACCATCAGAGATGAAGATTTCTGATGGATCAACATCACATCCCCGTGCTTGGAAATCTTGGGCGGCAATTTTTTCCTTTAACCAATTATAACCCTGTTCCGGCCCATAACCTTTAAAAGTTGAGCGATCGCCCATATCTTCCACAGCTTTCATCATCGCCGTGCGACAAGCTTCTGGTAAAGGTTCAGTCACATCACCAATACCGAGTTTAATTATCGGAGCATTGGGATTAGATTGGGTAAAGGTATTGACTCTACGAGCAATTTCCGGGAATAAGTAACCTGCTTTTAACTTCAGGTAGTTATCATTAATCGTTGCCATATTACGCTGCTACAAACGCCACAGATAAACAGCTTACAGCGAATTGGCAACATTACAATTATCAGTTATCAGTTAAGATTATTCTCCCTACTCTGCAAAAAGTCCCTATCCCGTCTACATTCCATCCCTCCTCCACTCTTCACCCATCAGTGAAACCCGTGAAATCCGTGATCAGCCCTAATTTTCACCTCTTTCTAAAATCTTAGCGAATGCATCTTTTATTACCGCAGGTAACTGACGCATAATCTTACTTTTTTCTCGATCTACTGGTACTAATACTACCTTGGCACTGACAAACAATTCCTCTTCATTCCTAGAGACAATTGCATAATCCCAGTTCATGCGTACACCAGTTAATTCCATGCGAGTTTTAACAATCCCTGCCATCCCCATTTTGATTGGCTTATGATAACGTATTGACAACTCTACAACAGGTAAATCGCAACCCAAAGCAACTAAATCAGCAAATTCAATCCCCACCGAACGTAAATATTCTACCCGCGCCTCTTCCATCCATTTGATGTAATTACCATGCCAAACAACCCCCGCGTAATCGGTATGATGTGGTTGTGCCCTGACAGGATATTCAAACCAACGCTCAAAGGTGTGCAGTGCAGGACTATCAATTGGGCTGTTCGGTGGTAGTTGCGGATTTTTTGTGGGCATGACACATTCACAAATTCATTGCTTATTTTTTTGTAGCATACCCTTGTCATTTTAGTTATAGCACTACGCATTTAGGGCATAGACATTGCAAAGCCCTAAAACCTATATGCATTCATTTTTTAATTCGTTGCGAAGGGATTCAATACTTTAGATCATGGATTTCTGAATTACAGGGATCAGTGGAATCTGTGTAATCTGTGATCGACTTTTGACCGAAAAAGAAAAGGATACAAGCCCCCAAATTTATTTGTGGAGAAATTATAAATAATTATGCTGTGATGCATAAGCACTCTTTCTCAATAATTCCTTATTTCAAGCCCCTACATTCATGTATGAGGTTTCTCTCTTGGTCCCTGCTCCCTGCTCCCCTGCCTCTTCCTGACTTCTCTCTTGTGAGGCGCTCACACATTAATATATAAGCGATTCTACCATCTGGTATCCGCCTTTTTCAAGCTAGTCATCCACGGGCAATTTTGCCCACAGCCAACAATGAAAATACTTCTAACCGACTTCCGACTCCCTATTTCCCATTCTCCATTTTCTAGTTAGATAAATCAACATGGAGATAGAAGAGAACTGATGGAACGTGGGTAATTGCCAGTGCAAAATTAGTGAACAATTACCCATTGCCAATACCCTAATCCCCAGCTCATGTTCTGACTTGTAATTTCTCTCATTAATGAGGTCACATCTATTAGCGCTTGACAAGAGCCTGTTTACCTACACAGATAGGCATAGATTCTTTAATTAGGTTAGCTAGTTCTTGTAACTGGTTCACAGCCTCAGCACCCTCTAACTTCATTAATTCTCGGTCATCCCGCATCTCCGTCCAAGTGATCCCATAATCTGATACCAAGAAGCGAATCAGGTGATTTTCTCCCAAACTTACCATAAATGAAGCACTATTCATTTTATCGCCACAAGTGTAGCAAGAAGCAGGATATCCCCGACGTTCCAGAACAATTGCCAATGCTTGTAAGTTCATTACTAGGTCTTGGACAAATTGTCGGTGTTGTTGCGCAAGTCTTAAAAACACGTTTATCCTCCAAACACCACTATCATTTTTATATTTTCTTTAGATTTGGACACTCACTGGTATTGTAAACTAAATATTACAATTTCCATGCAAATTACTAATTACTGAAACAACCATCTTGCTTAGGGTAGTTTATGTAAGATAGGATTACCGTATCAAAACATTCACTTTCCCTGTTGGTGACTTGCAAGATAATGGTAAATGTAGGTAGGAATTGCAGCAATTATATGGTATGCAATCCCATGTCTGGTAAATTACGCCTTTAGGTTAACCTATATTAGATATAAGTCAAATATATATAAGTCAACCACCGCAAATACACAGATAGCAAACCTATGGATAAACCGAGTTCATGCAATTGAGCTGATTTATTTGGTTCGGTTCACTTATTTTAATTTAGGCACAAATTATATTAGCCCCTGAATTTACACAGATTGAAACCACCCTATCATAAAGTTGGTGGTTATAGTTGGATGGATTAGAAATCTTGGTTCATCATAATTTCCCTTGGGTTACAGGTTGATAGTTAAATCTATCTGTTTATACAAGACATATCTTTTCATCTAGTTGTTTCTTCTATTGAAGATAACTAAGCTTTACTTACCCGTGTTGCCATTTAGGCAACATTTTTATAACATCCAATTAAGTATGCAGCTATACAGAATTCCTCAATATTTCTATGTATGTAGGCTCCTTGACCAAAACTAAAGCATCTGAATCATACAAAACATAAAGAATGTTTGTAACATATGACGAAAAGTAAATAATTATTGAATAGCAAAAAAAGATACT
>NZ_FYBH01000080.1 GCF_900185595.1 Calothrix rhizosoleniae SC01 | reverse complement strand
GTAAATATTCCTTTTTTAACCTCCAAACCAACTGCTTCTCCAACTCCAAGTCTAACTCTAACTCTAACTGCTTCTCCAACTCCAAGTCTAACTCTAACTTCTCCCACTCCTTCTATATCAAGTACTAAAAAACCTCAACCCACCTCCATACAAACATCACCTACACCTCAAAATACACCATCATCTGTCATTGAGAAAAAGACTAATACGAAAAAAGTACAAAATAGGATTATTCCCAAAACATCTTGGGAGAAAGAAGTAATTAGAGGTATTTATTTAAGTCGATACTATATTACTAATAATGCTAGCGAGAAGAAGATTCGCGAACGAGTTCGTTACTATCGTTCTCAGGGTATTAATACAATTATTCATGGTGTTTGGGGTAATGGCTGTACTATGTAAGTAGGTTGGCGTAAAAAATTATCGTTTGGATAAGGCAGGGGGCAGGGAGCAGGGAGCAGGGGGAACAAGGGTTTTAGGCTTATTTACTATTCTTCACATAGTTTGGTTTTATTGTGCCGACTTACTTATAACAGCAAAGTCATGCAACAAACCCTAGGTTATAAAAGTTGTCCTAATGAGTTTCGAGATCAGTGGTTAGATTGGTTAATTGATGAAGCCCATAAGCAAGGGATGGAAGTTCATGCTTATTTTGAAAAAGGTATTAAAATAGATAAAAATAGTCCTATTTTTGATTTAGCGATCGCTCGTAAATGGGTTGTGCCTGGAGTTGATAGAACCTACCCTGGAATCGAGCATTATGTCCTTGATGTCGAGATTCCTGAAGTTGCTAATTTTTTTAAAGATATTTTAGTAGAATTTGTTGAAAAATACCCAAAAATTAATGCGGTTCAATGGGATGATTATCTCGGTTATCATGCAGAGTTACCAGGAAAAGTTGATCGCACTGCTAATTTAACTAATTTGTTGCAACAAATGATAACTGCAATGAAAAAAGCCAATCCTGCGGTGAGTTTTGATATTTGTCATCATAACCCTTATTGGGCTAAACGATATTTCGCTGCTGACTGGGAAAAATGGAATGTGGATCGAGCATTTATTCAAGCTTACAATGAGAAAAATTTTAAAGAGGAGTTAAACTATGTCAAAAAATATAATGGCATTGCTATTACTGATAAACAATTTCATCGCTTAACAGAATTAATTAATAATCCAGAAATTAAGAATATTTTAGTTTTTCCTCTCTCTGGTAAACCGGAAGAAACAGCTGCTAAGTTGAAAAAAATGATACAACAGAATAAATAAAATAGAAGCCATTATATTGCGGCATTGAGCTGAGACGCATTGTGACAATTGTGCATCCCGGCTCAATACTGGAGTAGTTTAACGCAATAACATATCATTGCTATTTAACATTAGTTCGAGTTAATAAATTTTAACTGATATTTTTATCAGAGCAATGACTTTTTTCTGGGGAAATATGGGAATTATTTTCTTTTAAAAGAATATCAACGATCGCCTCTGGGTGCATTTTTTTATACTGCTTTTTCCCTACCTGAAATACACAACTAGGAGCACTGTTACAGTGCTTTAAACAGCCTGTATGTTCAATATCTACCAATTCATTCAATCCGCGATCGCATAAGGTTTTTTCTATGTTTGACAATAAACCTCTGCCACCCCGTTTGCGACAACTAGATTTTTGACAGACTAAAATCTTCGCTTTATTTGCAGGGGTTATTTGTTGAGGATTGTCATTAGATATAGATAATACTTGATGCGCTTTTAATTTAATTTTACCTGTTTTTGCATGTAACTTACTAACACCTAAAACTCGAATATCTTCCCCAGGAATTAACAATTCACTCATTTGAGGACGTAAATTTTTAGGTAATTTAATTTCTACATCCCCAGATTCAATTTTTAATTGCAAACAGCTATTTTTTTGGCGTTTATTTTGTAATAACCCCAGAAATTTGCCTTCAATTGTAAATTCTGATAGTCTCAGGTATTTTTTTCCCATTTTTTAGCAATCTAGTTGTTGACACTGACAATTTGAGAGATTTGGGAAAAGTTTTGAATCTTGATTTATAGCTATAAACTTTTATGAATAACTAATAATCCTTAATTCTCCACTCCCCCCATTATCTTTTAGGCAAGACGTTTAGCTTCTAAAGTTTGGGGTAATTTTAAAGGATCTGGCATATTGGGAAATGCTAATTCCCAACCATTGGCGAGAGTCAAAACTTTCCCATCGGCTGTATCTGTTTCCTTCACAACCTCTTCTTCCAAGTCTTTTTTAGGTACATAAGCTAATAAATGTCCAGCCGCATTTTGACGTAACATAACTTTCATGAATCTTCCTCCTCATCGATATAATCAAGTGACTCTAATTCGTATTTCCGACAACCGACAACAAAACCTGTTTCCAGAAAATGCACCGCATAAATATAAGCTTTTTGCAAATATGTACCAATGCTGACAACGTAACCAACATCACCAACCTTTGCCAGTACTTTCCCTATCTCCTGACCAGGAAAAGTGCCATCATTTTTCAGTAGCTTGCGTACCTTTACCTTTTCACCAATTTCAAAATGTGGCGGTTGGTTTAGCTCTAATTCATCCAATCGCATGGTAATACCTCTGCTCCATTACTAAATTCAATAGTTCTTGAGTAGTGAGGCTGCGCTTGTTCTTGACTGATTCCTGACGCACTGCGTCTAATACTGTTTGGGTTTCTTCTGGGTTAAGAACGATACCATACTTTTGCAGCAAATTAGACAATAAATGGCGACCTGAATGTTTACCCACTACTAAACTTCTTTCCCAACCTACTTCTTCAGGGGCGAATGGCTCGTAAGTAGTGGGATTTTGTAAGATACCGTGGGCGTGGATTCCTGATTCGTGGGCAAAGGTATTGTCTCCCACGATCGCTTTCCAAGGTGGTATATTACATCCGGAAGCTGCTCCCACTAGTCGAGATAGTTCCAATAAACGGGGTGTATCAATACCCACATCCATGTGGTAGATGCGTTTGAGAGCCATGACTACTTCTTCTAAAGCTGCATTCCCAGCTCTTTCCCCTAAACCATTGACTGTTGTATTGACTGATACTGCACCAGCTCTAATACCTGCTAAGGCATTAGCTGTTGCTAAACCAAAGTCATTATGGGTGTGAATTTCTACTGGTATAGATAAATTCATGACCAGTCGTTTGATTTTGCCATAAGTAGCAAAAGGATCGAGAATGCCTACGGTGTCACAAAAACGGAACCGGGAAGCCCCCCATTCTTGGGCATACATGGCAACATCCTGCAAGAAGTTTTCATCAGCCCTGGAAGCATCTTCTCCTCCCACTGCGACCCAAAGACCATGATCTAAAGCAAAGCTGATACTATCTTTGAGCTGTTGTAGGGTGACTCGCCATTGACCATGAAACTTAGCAGCAATTTGGATTCCAGAAACGGGGATGCAAATATGTACTCGCTTCAAACCGCAAGCGATGGAAGCTTTAATATCAGAAATGACAGCCCGGTTCCAACCTAGCAATTTTGCTTCCAAATCCAAGTTGGCGATCGCGGTAATTGCTCGTGTTTCTTCTACACCCATAGCAGGAATACCGACTTCCAATTCATGAACACCAATTGCATCCAAAAATTTAGCGATCGCGACTTTTTCTTGTAAGTTAAATGCCACACCTGCTGCTTGCTCTCCATCTCGCAGTGTAGTGTCATTAATTAGGAGTGAATACATATCAAAAATTCCTCGTATGGCATTGGTAATGTTAATGGGTCATGGCATCATTCAAAATGAAAATATTTGACTTTTGATGGTAATTTTTTCATTTTCTGACCAATTACCAATCCCCTAGAATCCATCTGGATGAGATGAAGTACCAAATGGCAGCAATTAAGAGTTATTTTTGCCAGTTTGTGCTTCTACATCAACAAACAAGAGATGACTCATGTAAGTGTTTGTCAACCCTAAAAATAGTAATATGCTGAGTCCAGCCAAAAAAGTAGAAATCATGACAGATGACCTTTTAGATAAGAATTATGTGTTGTTGCAAAATTCAGATTCAGCTTCAATATTTTTGACCTGAAACTAATTAATTGTGGTCTTCTAACCAATCAAAAATTCTTTCTAGCTGTTCTAAAGAAACTAAACCATACTGCCAGAGGAGCATTGGTAAAGGACCATCACTCAATTCTTTTTTCTTCATTGCTACAGCTATATCTTCTCGGGGTAGTTCTAGCTCATGCTGTAAAAAATAGAGAAATTTTGGATCACTGAGATAGGTTACCATCATAGTAGGTTTAACTTCTGTAGCAAGGAACAATGAATCTGCTAATTTTGCTTGTTTTAGTCTTGGTTAATATTCTCTGTCTGGATTGTGAATAAATTAAGAGAATATTTATGTAAATTAGGCTATATATTTTTCTGGTGAGATATTAGTCAAATACAGAGCCTATACTTGATATGATTAATGTTAGCTACAATTCATAACAGCTAATTTACCTACTTTTTTATATGAATTTAATTAACAATGTATGCAGAAAAAGTAATAATTTCTGTTTCCCTGGTTCACTCCTCGTGCTATTTACTGGAAATAAGTGACCGTCGGCTGCTAAATATGGAGTAATCAAACCATGATTCTCTTCATAAATAATCAGTGATTACAATTTCCAACATTTTTCCAAAAAATTAATTAATTCTTGGCGGCTAGCTGTAAATTGTATGACTGTACTGCGAATGAGAATAACGTCGATATAACTGGTAACTTTTACTTGCAAAGAACCATCAACAGGACACCAACACTGAATCTGTAATTCTTGGAGACGATGATAAATTTGCCAGCGATCGCTAATGGGAATATCTATGGCTTGTACCCCTAGATTTACTGAATTACAAAATTGAGACACGATCAATTGTCCTTGTGCTGAATTTGTCCATCCTTGCCATCATGGGTAAGGATATGTATCTGTTTCTCTAGATGCTCAATACGAGATATCAAAGAACGAATTACATTAGCTTCCACATCGGGAAGTTTTCCATGTTCTAGGGGAGAAAGACGTTCTTGTTGACGACGGGAAACAATTCGACCGGGAATCCCCACCACTGTAGAATCAGCTGGGACATGGCGCAGTACCACAGAACCAGCACCAATACGGACGCGATCGCCAATTTCCAAATTTCCTAAAACTTTTGCTCCTGCTCCCACCACCACATTTGCACCGAGGGTAGGATGGCGCTTACCACTTTCTTTACCCGTTCCTCCTAGGGTGACACCTTGGTATATGAGGGAATAGTCTCCGATGATAGCAGTTTCGCCAATCACAACACCAACACCGTGGTCAATAAACACACCCTGACCAATTTTTGCACCTGGATGAATTTCAATTCCTGTTAAAAACCGGGCTAAATGGGAAATAAAACGAGGAAAGAAAACCACCCCACAGCAATATAAATAGTGAGCAAGACGATGCAAGCACAGTGCATGTAAGCCAGGGTAACAAAACATCACCTCCAGCCAATTACGTGCAGCTGGATCCCGTTCGAAGATGATTTTAAAATCCTTGCAAATTGGCTGCAAAAAAATACCAAAAAAGGAAGATTTTTCCCTTTCTGTCTTTGCACCAGTCGGTGTTTCTGCTATTGTTGAATTCCTAGTGCGATTTAAGGTTTGTTGCATCCCTAATGTCTGGTGAAAAGAGCCATGTGTATTTTTCTGCTTATATCAGGCGGCTCTCAAGCAGACAAGGATAGCGATCGCTATTGATTTTATTATCTTTATTAAACTTGTACTCACTAGCCTTAAACCCATATATAACGGGGACTTAAAACTTTCTTTGGGTCTAGGGTACTGGTATTTATGGATGGGGGTACTAGTATTTCTGGGGGTTAGGATTAGGCATTTATGTACTCAATACTAAACTCATTGCCCGTCAACGTTTGCATAACATTAAGCAACTTTTTTTTGCATAACTTAATATGTACTCATACCCACGTAAATATTAAATTTTTAATAAAAATTAAGGTTTCTGTATACCCAACTACTATTAATATCTTATTAGTTTGTTGGCAAAAAAACAAGTTCTAATATTTCGTTTTTTCGTTATTGTCTGTATGAGTTGATACGGTCAAACGATTTTACATTTTAGATTTTTTTTGGATTGTCCCCATGTCTTATGCATTGCAGCACAATTGTTTCTTAATTTGTCCATAAAGTAGCTTCCACGGTGGACATGAATATGAGTAAAGATTGGCAAATTCAGGATAGATTCTTGGAACTGCGCTCCCAATGGTTGTCAGTAATTGGCGAACATCTTCAGGATGAACAAGGACAAATCCGAGAATATTGGCGGGTGGAAAAAGCAGACTCGGTGATTATTTTACCCATTCAAAACCAACAGTTGATTTTGCCACCACCAACTTATCGTCCAGGAGTAGGAGAAAAAACCCTCGATTTCCCTGGTGGAAGGATTCCAGAGACAGAAAAAGCTGTGACAATCGCCCCTAAAATTCTTCAGCGAGAATTGGGAATTGCACCAGAAACAATTTCCCTACTTACACCGTTAAATTCTCAGGGTTCGGCTGTCAATAGTTCTTTCTCGAATCAGAAACTATTTAGCTTTGTTGCTCACCTGGAACCCACTGTCGAGATTGCTTCAGATTTTATCGGAGCAATGTATCCGATTAATCATGATGGTATCTCATCTTTACTTAATTCATTGATTTGCTTGCAATGTCGGGCTGTGTTAATGGAATGGTGGGTTGGGTTAATTACGAGCAGTAATCCCGATGCCCATTCTTCACACTAAATATTTGGTATTTGGTACTATTGGAAAGAAAGCATACTCATACCAAGCAGTCCAGATAAAACTGCGAATCCACCTCTGCCGTTTTTCGGGGCTTAATTCATAGGTAAACGCCCCAAGAGATGCATCAATAGAAGATAGGTGGGAATTACAGCCGCAGCCGTGTTGATAAGTAAAACCATATTGGGAGGCAATACTTTGCACCTTCATCTGCATAGCAAAAACCTTGCCAGCATGAAGCACAGCATCCCAGGAACGCTTGTGTTCTATATCGCGCTGCTCAAACCTTAAGGCTCGCTCTTCAAACACATGATCACGGTAAATAGGGGCTAAATGTACTTGGTAAAAGCTTGCAGGAAGTTCGTAACCAAACTCTTGAAATAACTCCATACCGATGTGAGCAACTTTCACCTCATTTTCATACCCTACCCCCTTTGACTCAAGCTCACGAAGAATTTTTTCAAAGTTTGGGTAGTTATGAATCTGAAAATCATGTCCGTAGAAATCTAGGGTTTCCCTTGCTAGTTGTGCGAATAATTGAGAGAATGACGATTTAAGGTGGGCTAATTCTGGGCGATCGCTGAATAAGTCTACATCACCCTCCTCCAACTTGTATTGGAATAACTGTGCCATCTCAATATAGTTCTGTGGATTGCCAAGTCCTACATTTGCCTTTCCCCTGGCGATATCTTGCCACACCCTAGGCAATTGAGAAATATGAACTGCATTTTCACCAGCGATCGCTACTACACTAGGTATTTCCAGAAGTTGCATAGATAACCTACAAAAAGAATATTATTAGAAAGTTATAAATGTAATTGGACTTAAATTTTAGTGTTCGATTTTACATTTGTACATAAACGTAAAAATACGCAATGTTTGACAGCCTGTCTTTTGACAATCGCAAAAATTTAATTGCGTAGAATTACAATTAAATTATTTTTCTTATTTAGTTATGCCAATCATGATTAATCAAACTAGTCAGAATATGGTCTTCCCATTTACCATTAATTAATAAATAGTCCCTAGCATAACCCTCAACTACAAAGCCTAGTCTTTTCAATAATTTTCCACTCCGTTGATTGTGAGGCATATAATTTGCCATAATCCGGTGCATATTTAATTCTTTAAATACATAGTCAATAGCGGCTCCTAAGGCTTCATTCATCAGCCCTTGTCCTTGTTTATTTTCTGCCAGACTATATCCTACAGTACAAAAATATGCAGCTCCCCAGACAAAGTTGCTAAAGTTGATAGAACCAATAATTGTATGAGAATTTATTTGAGGATAAATAAATAATTTGCATGATTTATAATTTATAAAGCTGCGTAAATTTATCTGCAATTGACATTGCCAAAATTGCTCGGTAAAAAAGTTTTCATGCCATTGGGGATAAAATGGAGTTAAATAACTCTGATTGTCTGTATAGTATTTGAGAATTGCCGGTATATTTTCTGTTTGACCCAAAGATAATAGTAAGCGATCGCTTGTTATTAATGGTAATTTTAATGTCATTCAATTTTTCTACCCACCTACTTGTAATGACTAATTTAGCCGAACACTTAGGAAATATTAGTCATGTAAAATTAATTATTATTTAAAAAATGCAAAGTTACATCTCCATTTACTTTGGAGTAATGCGAAAGACTTAATTCTCATTGACGAGGATGCTTCCCTACAAAGGCTCTGGCTGATGCATATTTAATTTACACCAGATGTCTATTATATTTAATCTGATAACTAGTGGTCTGTCCCATTAGTTCTGATAGCTAGTGTTATGGTCATATTTATATGATTTTTACTATTAGACTGGGACTTTTAGTCCTAGGCGGGTGTGATAGAAAATCTATTATATTTTATGGGACAGACTACTAGTTTAAAAACCTTGTATTGACAATTTTTCGGATGACAAAAAAATTTCAACAATTTATAAGTGGTGTCAATGGCAGAATTATTAATTCTTAAAAATTGAATTGGGGTAAAGAACAACAATGTCGTCCTACTTTCATCACCGTAAATATGTATTAAAGTAAACCCCTATATCTAGACAAAATGGGTACATTTGTTAACTTATGGGTATAAATTAGATAATAGTTACTAGGCCCACAATCATAACTTTTTTAGCAAGCCCTAGTTTAGCAAGCCCTAGATATATACCAGAGAACAAAATAGGAGGGAGATTACACTCCCTCCATCATGTATATTCTGAAACTTCAAAATCGAGCCCTGAGATTAAACCCGTGGTGGTAAATAAGCAATGGGGTTAATTGCTCCTTTACCAGCAAGACGAATTTCAAAGTGAAGGTGTGGCCCCGTGCTAAAACCAGTACTACCCATCAAAGCAATAGTTTTACCTTGACTGACTTGCTGCCCAGCTTTGACTAAAATTTTACTGTTATGGGCATAGCGAGTTATAGTACCATTTCTATGGCGCATTTCTACCAATTTGCCATAACCACCCCGATTCCAACTAGCCTTAGTCACTACACCATCAGCCGCCGCATAAATTGGTGTACCTGTAGAATTAGCAATATCAATACCCTTATGCATTCTTCCCCAACGCCAGCCATAGCCAGAGGTAAGTACACCTTTTGCAGGCCAAATGAAAGCAGCAGAGGACTTAGGAGTATTTTCAATCGGTCTGGGCAGATATTTATCTACTGCTGCCAGGGGTGGTAATTGTGTATTTGTAGGGGAAACCCTAACTCCCCGAAGTCTTCCCAAAGACTCAGTGTCACTTTTTCCTCTATTAGTTGTTCCGACTGGATTTCTCAAACGATTGGGGAAGAATTGGGGACGTGTTCTGGTATTAGAACCAGGTGACATCGGTTTAGGAACAAAAATTGGCACCGCAGTGTTGTTCTGGCGAGTAACCGTAGATTCCACAACCGTTACGTTGTTTCGTCTCTGTGGGGTGACTTTTTTCCCTGATTGCTGGGCACGATATTTTTCTCTTAATCTCTCAATCTCATTTTTGAGACTGTTGAGACGGGGATTATTTTTTGAGTTCTTGGACTGACTAGACCTTCTGTCAGCTACTCGCGTGTCTACAAATGCTGTGGGAACTGGAGTATCTCCACCAATTCCCTCGTGGTCATTAATCTCGGTAGTCTTAACAACCTTCCCAGATGTAGGTACATTAAGTGTTTGACTAATTCGTAGTTGGTATGGATTAGTCAGTTTATTGGCTTTAATAATTTTTGATACAGATGTACCATACTTCCGAGCAATGATTGCTAATGTATCACCAGATTTAACTTGGTAGGCGATAACACTAGATGATTTTTCGGTGGTTATGGTTTTGGCAGGTGTAGCTGTTGCCGTGGATGATAACTTATGATTTTTCTTTGCCTGCTTTAATTTATTTACCAAACTAGCTTGACTAGCTGGTGTAGCTGCAACAGACTTATTAGATACAGCTTTGGTCTCCTCAGACCGCAACTCCGCCAGACCTGTTTTTAAACGGTTCGATTTTTCTTGGAGACGGTTAAGCGCAAATTCTTGCTGCGCTTTTAATTGCTCATTAACGTCGGGTAATTTAGAAGTTTTGACAGCCAAGCTATCTGACTTGTCAGCTTTCTGGTCATTAGCTGTTGCTAATTTTGCTTGTTGGCGATTAGAAGTTAAAGAACTGGAATTGGCAATACTGGTAGTAGTTGCCACAGTCGCTTCTTTACCTGGTGTGGCTTGTAAATTAGCTCCAAGCCCAGGCACCTGTGAAATAACTGTGGGTTCCACTATGGCAGAATTTCCAAGCACACCCACTGACGAGGTGACTTGTGATTCCAGCAACTTTGTGTTGACAAAGTTCACTTTGGTGTCAGGAGCAGCAGGTTTGATGGAAGCCTTTTGGCTACCTACAGGTTTTGCTGCAAGGGCTTGGTCGCTTTGTCGAGTCACCAAAAGGCTGGTTGCTCCCATAGAAATTGCCAAGGCAATCATTGCTGCTTTGCTTGGCATCTGGTGGCTATTTAAGGAAGTCACTGTTTTGTTTAAATGGTACACCGGTGCATCATCACTACTAGAAGAACTTTCAAGTGCAGCCTTACTTTTTTTCTTAAATGCTCGTTTCAAAGACGACCTCCTATGAACACTAGCGCTTATTTGACTTAGATTTATTAGCCGAATATTAGTCAATGATTTGGATCACTAAGAAAAAAGATCAATATCACAATCGCCAGAGATATATTAAGCAAGATTAACTTGCTTCTCTGATTTAGACAAGTTCATAAAATTTGGCAAAATTTAAATTTTGACTTGGACTTGCCTGTGACACGTTTCACTCCTCAAGATGTTCGGTTGGTTACAGCTTGTGTGAAATCATATACCTGAGTGTGACTGTAATTAAAACAAATTTTTATTTGCATTAACTGACAATTTGCCAGGAATTGAGATTTCACATCCTTTTTTAAGGAAATAAGCTTCCCTGTTTTATATATTCCAGGGGTTATGTAAACAATCCGCCTACTAAGTACGAGACTGTACGCTGATTATTCCCTAAAAGACAACCGTGTAAACCCTCAGGTACTTTTTTCGCTCGGAAATGCTTTCTGAACAATTAAATTCACATAAATAACTGCTACGACTAGCATTGAGCTATTTTGTTCCCCTGGCGACAAAGGAATGTAATTCATGAAAATCTATCATTAAAATTTCCACACTATTGAATTTTTATATACATTTTTCTTATATCAAACCCCTTGCAAATATCAGTGTTTTCCCCATTGCCATGTCTCACTGGTGGCAATTGAGTCCAAATTATATTTTTTTTGCAGATAGGTAATGAATACCTTACGTAAAGTTATTTAAACTGAATATGAATATTTTATAAAGTTAAAGTATTTTTACTTACGTATGTGATAATTGGCGACGAGCTTCAAATAAAGCAACTGCAACACTAACGGAAAGATTTAAACTACGAACCTGAGGCTGTTCCATAGGGATACAGAGAGTATGATCACAGCTCGCCAGAAAAGTGGCAGGTAAGCCATTAGTTTCACTGCCAAATACGAGCCAGTCAGAGGCTTGGTATGTAAATTTACTGTAATTAAAACTACCTCTAACACTAAAACCTAAGCATCTACCACCACGTTGTTTATGTAACCTTTGAAACACTTCTAGTGATTCATGATAGTGTAATTTCACGTAAGGCCAATAATCTAAACCAGCTCTTTTGAGGTAGCGATCGCTCAATTCAAAGCCTAATGGCGCAACTAAATGGAGCTCAGTGCCCGTAGCTGCACAAGTACGGGCAATATTGCCTGTATTTGGAGGAATTAAAGGATTAACTAAAACAACCTGAGGCATTTGTACTCAAAACTTAATATGTATATTTTCGCTAAAATATGTCCAAAGAGAGAGGTCAATAATAGTTTTTATTAATATAACTTCACTCATTGGGAACAATTAGAAATTCTAAACATTAAATTAGCCTCCAAAACACAATTTTTGGCAAATTAGTGAAGTGGAGAAGAGGGGTTAGTGTTTGAGAATTTTTATTTTTATAGAGTATGAGTACAAATCTGAAATTTGTTCCTCAAAATTTTCAGGGGCGGAAATAAACTAACCATTTATGAAATCTCAAAGCCAGAGAACACAATACTTTTGACCTCTTCGGGTTGCCCTACTTGACGGTAGTTGAGTTATGTTGAGGAACCCTTCCGGGTTACGCCAGTTTACGGCAGTTGCTACAAGTTGGGGAACCGGCCCAACGCACTGCCTCCTTTATGCAGGGAAACCCCTACGGATTGCGCCAGTTGCTTTATGCCGGGAAACCTGTCCACCGCAATGACTCACTTTTGACTTCCGCGTAGCGGTACTAGTAGCAGCTCGACTCAGTGTTAGGTAACTATTTGAGGACATAATTTGTCTTCTAATTCAATTTCTCGTTCTCGAGTAGTATTAATTGCCTGGATTATGGCGCTACGACTGCTAATACCGACGGCGTGCAGTTGTAACCATTGTTGTGCCTCGTTACCTTTTTGCAGAATTTTTGGTAAGGGTGAGAGGAAACAACTAAAGCCGTGTTCTTTGGCTACAGGTAAAACTTGTTCATAAATTTCTGCGATCCAATCCCTGGCGCGGATAATGCTACCATCTTGCCAATTTATAAGCTGGGCATCCAAACTAGTAGTTGCTGCTGCGATTTCATTTTTTGTAGTTATGGAAACCAGCTCTTCTGGAGAAAAACTGCTCTGAACTAATGGATCGAGGTTAGGATTGCCAATTAACTGCAATAGTCTTGCTTCCAATAAAGCAGTAATTGCCAGTAAAGCAATGGGGTCTGTAACTAAATCGCAAATTCTCAATTCTAAGCGATTGAGATCGTAAGGACGACCATTACCATTAGGTCTTACTGATGTCCACAAATGGCGCACATTTTGCATTGTTCCTGCTGCTAATTGTGACTCTACCCACTGAATGTGATGGTTATGGCTGACAAATAAAGGTACATCAGTGGGAGTTTGGGGGAATACACGCCATCGGGTAGAGTGATAGCCCGTGGCTTTGCTATCTAGAAAAGGAGAAGAAGCACTAAGAGCAAGAAATAAGGGGGCTTCTATGCGAATGAGACGACAAGCCCGCATTAATAATTCTGGATCATCGATGCCAATATTAATATGTACACTAGCGGTGACTACTTTTGTGCCGTAGGTTTTTTCAATATATTCATGATATTCTTTGCTGGGATCAGAGCGAAAAAAGCGATCGCTTCCGCCCAAGGATAGGGTACTACCTGGAATCAGAGTGTAATCCCCTAGCTGTGATAAGTATTGGCGTAGTTTTAACCGGGGACGTACCAATCCACACAATAATTGTTCATAACTACGGGATGGTGCGGTTATGTATTCTACATTGCGGCTATCCGGTTCCCGCATAAATCCGTCTAAAGATGCAGTAATTTTGTCAGAGAGGCCGACTATATCTCCACTAGATGTACCAGTATACATCTCAATCTCAAAGCCTTTAGATAGCACCATCTTTTTCATCTCCGGCTCCCTTTACTTTATAAATTGTATCGAGTTTGACGAATTTTATGACGGATATTGGTTAACTAAATGTTAAGAATCCGCAAAAAATCCGCAAAATAGTATTTTACATTGCTATTTTTGAAGTTTTTATATTTTATTTAGGTTTGTGGTGCTGAAAATGTTATATGCATCACCAATTATCGAGCCTTCTGCCTGGTTTAACTAGTAGACATTTCCAGAAATGAAATATGCGTCAGGAAGAGGCATGGGAACAAGGAGCAGAGGAGAAACCCCATACATGAATGTAGAGAGCAGCGCGCAGAAAAGGGGTTTCCCCCATGAGCGACTGTATCAAAAAATAAATTATTGAGAAAGAGTGCTTATGCATCGCGGCACCATTATTTCTAATTTTTCCACAAATAAATTTGGGGGCTTGTATCCTTTTCTTTTTCGGAGATGTCTAGCTTCAACCGAAATGTTAAAAACCTACCCTTGTAAGCTGCTCCCTGCCTTCTGCATTCATAACAATTGATTATTCTTTTATTTGGAATTCTCTAACTGTTATAGATAAACTTTATACCAATTCTTTATGAGGCTGCATATAATGCCCTATACAAACTAAACCTGCCTTCCCAGGTTAAGAATGCGCTCATTCATCAAAAAATTTATGACAAAATCCTGGAAAGCTTTATTACTGTTAACCCTGATATCTTTAAATATATTCACTGGCTTGCCTACTTGGGCAAAATCTCTTGTTCTTGTGGGCGGTGGACTCAAAAAAGTCACCGGGAATTCTCCCAATCCCCATAGCCTAGCCATTTACAAAAGAGTTATTGAACTTGCTGGTGGTGCAAAAGCTGCCAAAATTGGTGTAATTACCGCAGCCTCTCGTCCTCCTAGCCAAGACAGAAAAGCTGGAACCCCAAAAGCTAAAAATTCCCTTGTGAATGGAGGTAAATACGTTCAAACCTTGAAAAAAATAGGTGTAGCAGATGCCCAATGGATTCCCATTGACCTAGACAACATTCACAACAACTCCAGCCAAGCCGTAATTAAGCAAGTCAATCAAATGACTGGTTTCTTGTTTGGAGGTGGTGACCAATCTCGACTAATTAAATGTTTTTTAAAATACAACAATAGCGGCAAACGTACTGATAGTCCTGTTTTATCTGCCATTCGCCAAAAGTATGCAGAAGGGGCAGTAATTGCTGGCACGAGTGCAGGGACAGTGATTCATGGAGGTGGCAGTTATGTTAGAGATAGAACCAAGAATATTCCCATGATTACTAATGGAGAAAGCTATGAAGCTCTCAAAAATGGCTTGTATATCTCCAACAAGAGTCGCAAGAAGGTCTCCTATAACCAACTAGGTGGTTTTGGCTTCTTCAAATACGGTATTCTTGATACCCACTTTGGCGAACGAGGACGACAAGGCAGAATAGTACGTTTAGCATGGGACACTGGTATTCATGATGCCTACGCACTTGATGAAAATACAGCTTTGGTTGTCACTGATCTGGATACACCCCAAGTCAAAATGTCTGTAGTAGGAAAGGGAGGAGTTAGCATTTTTGATCTTTCCCAGGCTGGCTCAAATATTGGTGCTTGTAGGAAAGTTAGAAGCAGATATTGGCAATTATGTGGCGTGAAATATACTTACCTTACCCAAGATGACAAGTACCATCCTTTGAGTCAGAAGGTTACTATTGCTAGTTGGAAATCTTCCTTAACTGGTAAAGAAAAATATCGCCGACCAAAGGATCCTAGTCAGGATATTTTTACTAGTCCTCGAAACCGTAACTCAGCCAACCGCCGTGCTCATCCTCGGGAAATGGTTAATGTCGCCCATGATTTGTTTGATAGCCGCGTCACTTCAACTTATGGGTTAACTTACGAATCTGCTCCCACCTTCAAAGTTACTTTCACCAAAAAGAAATCGGCTGGTTCAACTGGTTATTATGGCACTACTAGCGCCCAGAGAAAATCTTACTCCTTCAAGAATCTTTTGGTAGATTTCTATACCTATCCTTCGGCATGGACATTAAAATAGTTACATTCACTTGATTAAATCTTTACTTATTGTATGAGAACTTTATTACAAGTTGACAATCCCCGTAGCTCACGCTCAAGGGAAAAGAGTCGGGAATACGAAGATATTTTAGTTGTTGGTCAGCCATTGCAAATATCTTTACAAAATATTGCTCCTGATGATAGTAAATTTGTGAGTTTAGAAACTCGCGGAGAAATCGAAGTTTCATCTCAGACACAGCCTGTTATTTCCTTAAAAACCCTAATTTCCCTAGAACAAATTCCCGAAATTACTCTCTTAGGGAGAACCTCTAGCGATCAGTTCGAAGATCGCAGTTTACAAATAACCTTTATGGATGATGGTGAACATCAGCTGACTCAAGTCCAATTCAAGCTAACTTGTTTGAGGATTTGTTTAGATGTTGATGCAGATAGGGATGGGATTATTGAAGAGAATAATCCTCATAAAGGGGATTGGCAAGGAGGAATTAACGGTCATGGTGCAGTCTTATTAGTCAATAGCGATCGCGACACTGTTTATGGTGATGAGCGCCATGATGGGGAAGAAAACTACATTAAAGGACTTCTGGATATCAAAGACTTTAGCTTTATGATTATTCGTAAAGTTGGTGTCAGAAATTTACCATCTGGATATGATTTTTACCTGTCAGTTAATCGAGACACTGCTAAACGAATTCGCATTTATGATGAATTAGATAAATCTGGCTATGAATTAATTGGTCCCCAGAGAAGAAAAGCAAAAATTAACGATACTGACCGAGATATTATCCTGGGTATTGAAGCATT
>NZ_FYBH01000156.1 GCF_900185595.1 Calothrix rhizosoleniae SC01 | reverse complement strand
CTTATTACTTATTACTTGTTACTTATTACTTTACCAAGATCCCCATTTTACTGGTTGCACATTTTGGTTTTTCTTTGCTTTGATGATTTTAAAACCACGTTGTTTAGCCCATTGTCTAGCTGCATTTTCTAATCTATTTTCACGACTATTGAGATAAGCCAATGCCATATTTTTATTGCCCTTGGTATTGAGAATTTTTACTAAATCATTAATCACTTCTTTATCACCAAGGTTAATAAAGGCATAGAGGCTATTTTGAATTTTGCGGTAATTTTTTGATTGAATATCTTGGATTAAGATTTTTTTTGTTGTGTCCCAATCTTGTCTTAATTCTTCACCTTTTCTTTGGGAAACTAAGAAATGAATTTTATCTATATCTGACTCTGGCTCCCAGTTCAATTTTGTTAAAGCTTGTCCGACAAATTTATTAGAATACCAGTCAGTTAAATTTTGTTTGAGTGGTTCAATGGCTTTGCTATCACCAATTGTTCCTAAAGCAGCAGCCGCATTTAACCGCATCACTGGATTACTATCTTTGAGTCCTTTAATTAATGGAGCAACCGCAGGAGTGCCAATTTTGGTAAATACTCCTCTCAAAGGAAGATTGATTTTTTTCAATTCCGGCATTAAAGATTGCAGGACTTTGGCATCGGTTTGAGCAATTTGTGCTAAGGCTGTTTGAGCTGCATTTCTAACTTTGGGAACTTTATCTTTTAAAGTTTTAAGTAAGGGTTGAACTGCACTAGTATCTTTTATTTTACCTAAGGCGATCGCAGCATTCTCGCGAACATTTTTATCCTGATCATTGAGAGATGTAATTAATGGTTGGACAGCTTGTTTTTCTCCTATATTACCCAGTGCTTCAGCCGCTTGGGAAGATAAAGAATCTTGCTTTTGTAATAGAGATATTAACTCAGTCACATTTTTTTCAGATTCCAATTTCTGAACTTGAGAATTTTTCCGATCACAGGCTGTGGTAGTTATTAATAGTAAACCTAGCAATACAGGTATTGCTTTAGTCGCAATATTATATTTACGTAATCCTTTTTGTCTGGTGGCAATAGGTGTAATTGATTTCATAGTCATCAACATATCTTTAATGATGCAATCAGTTAACTTTTCTCTGGATTTAGACAGCTATACAAAATAGTCATTTTGCACAATTGACTAGTTTTACTATGAAACTACAAAAGAAATTTACAGTATTTCGGTTAATATCATTATTTAGTAGTTACTGGTGCGGTTAAACTACTAAAGAAAGTTGAGAGTTGACAAAGAAAATTAGCAAATCGTGCAAATACCCCTAGGTTAATTATAAAATGCGATCGCAATCTAGAATCAACTCCTCAAGGATCAAAAATCATGAGTACAGATGCAAAAAATGTTCTGGGAAGCAAGTTAGAAGTTTGCTGTACCTCACCGATGACAGGTTTTTACCGTAATGGCTGCTGCGAAACAGGATTTCAAGATACTGGTACTCACGTCATTTGTGCTCAAGTTACGGAAGAGTTTTTGATGTATACAAAGTCCCAAGGGAATGATTTAAGTACTCCAGTACCAATGTTTGACTTTCCAGGCTTAAAACCAGGGGATAAATGGTGTTTGTGTGCTTCTAGATGGCAGGAAGCATGGGAAAATGGTATGGCTCCACCTGTAGTTTTGTCTGCAACCCATGAAGTGGCTTTAGAATATGTTCCCTTGGAAGTTTTACAAGAGTATGCTACTCAGGAGTAATATCACTCCCACTACGGATTTATTTTAGGGGCGCAATGCTTGCGCCTTTGTCACAGTTGAAATTATTTTCAGAAATCAGCTTATCTCCTTATCCCCATTATTCCCCAAGTTAGCAAAATCAAATAACTGGTTATCTGCAAGGTGTGAAGGACTAACATTTTGCAGACTACGAAATAAACTATCAATCCTACCAGGAGATTCTTGTTCCCAAGTTCGTAGCATTTGCTTTATCTGGGCTCTTTGTAAATTCTCCTGGGAGCCACAAAGATTACAAGGAATAATGGGAAATTTTTTGATATCTGCATACCGTTGAATGTCATCTTCAGGACAGTAAGCCAAGGGTCGAATTACTATATGCTGTCCATCATCATTCAATAACTTTGGAGGCATGGCTTTGAGTCTACCACCATGAAACATATTTAAGAATAGGGTTTCTACTATATCATCACGATGATGACCCAAAGCTATTTTAGTCGCACCTGCTTCTTTCGCCACCCGATAGAGAATACCACGACGCAAACGGGAGCATAAACCACACATGGTTTTCCCTTCCGGAATTACATTTTTAACAATGCTGTAAGTATCTTCCTCTACTATCAAGTAATCCACTCCCAAGGACTTTAAATATTCGGGTAGTACTTGTTCAGGGAAATCTGGCTGTTTTTGGTCTAAATTAACTGCTAAGATTTCAAACTTGATGGGAGCGCGACGTTGTAAGCTTAATAATATATCGAGCATGGTATAGGAGTCTTTACCCCCAGAAAGACAAACCATAATGCGATCGCTATCTTCAACCATATTGTAATCGCGGATTGCCTTGCCTACCAAACTACGCAGTCTTTCTTCTAGTTTTTTGGAGGACTTAGAAGGAAACACCTTCGTCGCTTCCATAACATTTCTCCCGAGTATTACGAAGCTTATTGTAGTGTTTTCTTTCCATAAACCTCAAGCCATAGCATACTTCCTAGAGAGCAGAAAACACTACAGATGAAACATCACCTATTTACTGTCAGTTAAAGGAACACCAAAAAATAAATTACCCAATTTCTGGACTTGAACTACTTGCTTCACTCCCCCTGCTCCCCTTCAGGTTGCGCTACTTTCTACAACACGCTTAACCCGCGCAAAGCAGTGGCTTACCTGCTCCCTGCTCCTCTGCATTCCAATTGATTGATTATTTTTTATTTGGAAGTCCCTAAGCAGTATAATTGATAGCCGATTGAGATGTCAGCCATAAGTTATCCAAGGCATATTTCACAAAAATAGATTCTTGTGTAGCATTACAAGAACTTTTCACACTTACAGTTTTAGCCTCATTTTTAACCAACTTTGCCAGGTAATTATAGACATACCCATAGGGCTCTTCCACAATTAACTCAACTTCCACAGTACTATTGTCTGTACTTTGGTCAATGATTTTGGCAGCAACTTTGTTATTAAACCACTTCCAACCATACTTAAGCAGTAATTCTAGCTCTAAAACTTGCAGTGGTTTTGGTAAAATTCCCCAACCACGATAAACTTGGCGCAAGCTTTTAATATCCCCTGTGCGAGTCAAAATTGATTGACACAGTTCCCTAGAAAGGTTTCCGTAGTATCTCCCTTCTGGCATATCTATCATTGTAGGTGCAAAACGATGCCCACCAAAATGACTAGAACGCCAAATACGAATATTATCCAATCCTAAATCCGCAATTGCAGCTTGAGTATGGAAGTAGAAAGGATTACCATATCTAGCACAACACTTATCGTGACTGCCATGAGTACATACTAGAATATCTCTCTTTTTCGGTATTTCTAGCTCGCAATCATGATGTCTACGCCATAACCATTTTTTTATTGTTGTTGCTACTTTTTCAATATTTTCTAGCCGAAATTCTTGCTGGCGATAGCCATTACTAATTCCTATTTTTTTCTGATAAATTAATAAAGTTGTTTCCTTCTTTTTATGGGACAGTTCATTGGCAATCAACAAAAATGATATCGGTAATTTTTGACTTTTGATTTCCGCGACTAATTTTTGTAGATTCTCTGGCACCCATCGAGAATAAAATGCTTTATTATGCCAGGGAGTTGGACATTCTATCAAAATATAAGTTTCATAGTTATTAGCAGTGCCAATAATTTCTTCTCCTAATTGACGGGAGTTGTCGGAACAAAAAAACGTGTTCATTGCAACTTAGTTCACTAATGAATTTGATGGACAAAATAGACGATAATAATTTGCTACTGTTATTCTCTAAATTAACCTTGTAATATGCCATAGCAATGCTATTGGCGACACAAACTACTCCTAGCATAATGTATTAAAATTTACTTTGATTGAACATAAATCCGATCCAAAAATAATTTTCAAATTTTCTTTTATTAACTAAGAGATTCATAAACAGAATGTATATTTCCGGAACTTGTATTTATTTATATGTACAAAAAATATATATACAAATTTTATGGGAACACAGCACAAGATTTATCTTATGTAAATAAATATACTTTATTTGTATGAGGCAATCAAACGCTAATGCTATTGCAAGACTTATGTACTAAGGTTAATTGATAACTCAACTCTTCAGTGTGAATGGTTTTAGTTAAGTTGTTTTTTATTCTTACTCTATCGAGTTGATGTTACTTGTTACTCTGACATAATTTACTCTTCACTATTTTGATGCTTTCGACCCTTGAACAGGATATATCTTCGTCTCTGGTCAAACTGTAATAGAACTTCGGAAAAAAATCAACTAATTGAGAATCTTTATAATTACTATAGAAGAATAGGAGTTAAGAAAACCTTATGATAATAGGGTTTAAGTGATTAGATAGATTTCCTTAAGTTTCTTTCGCCCTCTCTAGCTAATAGATAATAATTGTCATTATCTTGCCAGTACTGCTCTTTTGGAAAGATAGCACTACGCATATACGTTAAGACATTGTTGAAGATCCAAACCTATGAGCAGTAAACTTGGAATCATGGAAAAATAAGTAGTGCAAGGGTCTGGCTTGATATTTCCCAAACGTGGGTAATACCATTTCTCTAAATCCTGGCTACAGATAATTATCCCCCTGCTCCCCTTCGGATTGTGCCACTTGCTACAACACGCTTAACCCCTAAGGGTTGCGCCACTTGACGGCAGTTGACGGCAGTTGCTACAAGTCGGGGAACCCGCCCAACGCACTGCCTCCTTTATGCCGGGAAACCCGTCCACCGCAATGGTTTACCGCGCAACGCAGTGGCTTACCTGCTCCCTGCTCCCTGTTGTCCATGTGTAGTTTTATTTTGAAGAATTGCTATAAGATGCCCACACTAGCTTGAAAATAGGGGTTAAGTTTTAGGGAAAAGAGATTTTCGTGCGTCTTGGTGTACGCAGTTCATAACGGTTACTTTTTCAATTTATTTTTACGCGAATACTTGTTACTTGCGCGTAGCGCTATACCTGCAACCTGCTGTAACATAACTGATATATTGCACTTGGGCTATTAGCGCGGAGAGTGTCAAATTGGATGATTGGTGTTCACATTTCCCTGATTGAAAATCTGCAACCTATTGTTATTAACCAATTAGTAGCAGATATGCACCCCAAGCAGTTGCAGCGACTGCTACCACTATGGAAAAAATTGGATGAGGGCTATTAATAGTTTTACCACTTTGGGTTTTTAAGGTATGAATATCAATCCACGGAGTCGCACCACGTCTTACCCAACCCGTGAGAATAACTTGTCGTCCAATCCAATCTTGAGGGTTAGCGCTTGTACCCCACCAGGGAATATGGTGTAATTTTACTAAGCCCATGGAGGAACGTAAAATCAGGTCTTGTCCTAGGGAATTACTTATTCCTTGACGACCTAAAAGTGTACCAACTAACTCAACACGAATACTATCAATTGGTAAAGCAGTGGGGTTACTGAGGAAACTGAGTAAGTGTTCTTCGGTTTGGATATTACTAGGCTTAATGTCAGGGAAGAAAAAATTTATTCTCACCAGAATACCAATACTCAGACCTATTAGCATACAACCCCAGACAAAAGTCCAGTCATCATATATCCACTTGAGATTTAACCAGTTAATAGCATAGGCAATTTGCCAAGTTAATCCAATCAAACCAGCAAAAATAATGCCTATGGGGATTCCCAGCCAAGGAGAAATATGTAAGAAAAAAGATTGGGGTTTTAATTGCAAAGATTTTCGGGCTTCAATATTAATTTCGGTGGGAATATGCCAATGATGAGCTATTTGACATAAATTTTGGATGCGATCGCCCATTAAAGGATGGCTATTATTCATAGTAAACCATCGTCTATAGGGATTGAGATAATCCCACATCAAAAAAGATTCAAAGGAAACTTGAGGAGCTATACTACCTAAACTAATGCTTTGGTGGTAGCTAACAGGGATAAGTAAATTCAAGCTTTCTAATTGCCAACTAGTATGTGCCTGTTTTTCAATATCCTTGGCTATCCCCATTGCAATCTTCAATAAGGCTCTTGTCAAAGCATTGGGATTACCAGTAGTATCACAAGCCACGCGATCGCTATGGTAAAGTCGGAGTTGGGATAATAATAAAGCAGTGCTGCTGATTACATACCACACCCCATACACCAGACTACTGCAAACACTTACCACTTTTCTTACCCAAGATAAGGAAATTTTATCTCCCCAAATAGATACTTTTTGGTATAACTTGTGAACTGGTATGGTAACCAACATAACTAAAGATATAACTGCAACATCCCAGTGACAAATATGTCCTAATTCGCTGGCATAAATAGCGGCAATTTCCTCAATTTCCAGTTGTTCTAATAAACCTTGACTAACTACAATGCGAGCAGTGCGAGGTAAATTCCCGTAGGAAAAGGCTATGGGTGCAGTTATAGGTAAAATTTTTAACTGGGGAAAATTCCATCTTCGTTGCTGAGAAAAGCGATGTATAACTCGGATTGCTTCATGACTGTATCGATTAAGAATATCTTTATCTAAAGGCTTTTGACCATACCATTGTTTCAATAACCAATCTAAACCCCACGGTGAAATTCCTAGGGTAATTACTAGTAATAGTAGTAATAAATTACTGGGGTCACTATATAAAATTTGTAAGGGTTGTAAAACAGGTAATTTGAATAAAATATCGTTAGTTGTCCCCATGAACCATTTGATGAGTTCTCGGAGAATCCAAAACAAAACTAAAAATGTTGCGAACGTCAGCAGTCGCAAGGGAATCAAATTAATGGGATTTAGAGGCTGCCAAACTTTCGCCCTACCTGCTTTTCGCCACTTAACTGTTTTAACTGTTGTGGTTTGACGGTTTGTAGGTGAAAACTTGTTGACAGGTTTTTCGGGTTTCCCTTTACCCACATTACCAACTCCTATATTTATATTCGGAGGAGGAGGTGGTGGTGGTGGGAGTGGTAGCTTGATGACTGATTCTGGAGGCGGAACAGAAGGATTTTCAGATGGTGGTAATACTGGTGGTAGTGCTGCTGGTAGTATTGCCTTTGGTGGGGAGGATGATGAGTTATCAAAGGGAACAAATCCCGTATCCCCGAGGGGAGGAGCAACTTCTGTTGGGTGACTAATGCTCAACTGACTTAGGGTATTTTTTGCCCACTGTTGGACTTGTGAATTATCGCTTTGAGCTAAAGTTTCGCACAAAGAAATTGCCAGAGGAATATTACCACTCCGGGTATAAGCAATAACTAATCCTATTTGAGCTTGCAAATGAGTGGGACTGACTTCTGTTTTGGCAACAACTGCTTCTAAAGTTGCGATCGCACCTTGATAATCTCCTTGATTGAGAGCAGCTAATCCAGCCTCCAGAGAGGATTGGGGATGTGAAGACATATAGCTTCTGACATTGGTATTTGTGTTTAATTTACCCAAATTGGGATAAAGGTTTGCCAAACAATTTGGGATTTTGAAAAACAGATAATACCATTTTAGATTTTAGATTTTAGATTTTGGATTGTAAAAGAGTTGCTACATAAGCTTTTCTTTTTTTCCATCTGTCGCAATCATTTTTCTCTCTTGGTATTGAATTTGAGATTATTTATTTCTTCCATCCCTCCATCCCTCCATCCCTCCTTAACTCATTATGAGGTTGGTTGTTTTCCAGAAACCACTGGAGCAATGGCACTTAATTTCAAATCTGGATGATCTGCTTGCAATTGTTGGCAATTCCATTCATTGCGGAATAGTAACACAGGTCGCTCCATACTGTCTTTAACGGTAGTAGTATTGAAAATACGCCCCACTTTTTCCAAGGCTTCCCAACCACCATCAACCCAACGGGCAACACTGTAGGGCAATACATCTAATATTGTTTCTATTCCATACTCATTTTGTAAGCGGAACTGTACCACCTCTAATTGTAGTTGACCAACAGCGGCCAAAATGGGATCCCGTTTGGCTTCATCCACTGAGTACATAATTTGTACTGCCCCTTCTTCCCGCAATTCTGATACACCTTTTTGGAATTGTTTGAATTTGGAGGGGTTGGGGTTTCTGAGCATGGCAAATAGTTCGGGGGAAAAGTAGGGAATTCCCTCATATTCCAATTTTTTCCCAGTGTAAATAGTATCACCAATGGCAAAGACACCAGGGTTATTTAAACCAATTACATCCCCAGGATAGGCTGTATCAATGGAAGCTCGTTCTTGGGCGAAAAGTTTTTGAGGACGGGACAGGCGAATATTTTTACCAGTCCGGGCATGATTCACTGTCATATCTTTTTCAAACTTACCCGTACAAACACGAATAAATGCTACGCGATCGCGGTGTTTCGGATCCATGTTTGCTTGCAGTTTAAACACAAACCCCGAAAACTCTGGATAAGTGGGAGGAATTTCTCCCATGGTACTATTGCGAACTCCTGGTTTGAGGGCATACTCCAAAAAGTTCTGCAAAAACAACTCTACCCCAAAGTTGGTCATGGCACTACCAAAAAATACCGGGGTCATTTTCCCTTGATGAATTAAGGATAAATCGAACTCTTCCCCTACCCCTTCTAAAAGTTCAATCTCATTTTTGAGTTGATAATAAAGGTCTTGTTCTAATAGCTCCTCAATTTTGGCATCGCCCAAATCAACTATTGTATCTAATGCTTCCCGGCTACCGTGGGCGCTGCGTTCAAACAGGTGAATCTTTTCTTGATGGCGATCATATATACCTTTAAAGCGATCGCCCATACCAATGGGCCAATTGACAGCATAGGTCTTTAAACCTAATTCTTGCTCGATTTCATCTAATAATTCTAGGGGTTCTCTACCGGGGCGATCAAGTTTATTCACAAAGGTGAAAATGGGAATACCTCGTAACTTGCAAACCTCAAACAACTTTCTTGTCTGGGGTTCCAAACCTTTAGCCGCATCAATTAGCATCACCGCATTATCAGCCGCCGCCAAAGTCCGATAGGTATCTTCACTAAAGTCTTGGTGTCCGGGGGTATCTAACAAATTAATTTGACAGTTTTGGTATACAAATTGCAATACGGTGGAAGTAATAGAAATGCCCCGTTGCTGTTCCATTGCCATCCAGTCAGAAGTCGCCTTGCGCTGTGCCCGTCTTGCTTTTACCGAACCAGCCTCATGAATAGCACCTCCATATAATAAAAGTTTTTCTGTGAGCGTCGTTTTACCTGCGTCTGGGTGGGAAATAATGGCAAAATTACGCCGATGTTCAACTGCTTGATGTATTTCTGTCTGAAGTTCAGTTGACATAATCAAGTTTATTTGTTCCTTTCTGAAAGTTAGCTTAGTTTATTCTTGTTTTAGGCAGTCTTTTAATATTAATGCAATAAAGCAAGGATGCTCATGAACAGTTCGTAATATAATCAATAAATTGATAAGAGGAAATTGAACAATGTACGATACTGAAGAGCGAAAGCTTTTATCAGCACTGTGTCATGGTTCTGTATTTTTTAGCACTAGTTTTGTATCCGTTGTTTTGCCACTGGCTATTCTCTTCATAATTAATGATTCTGTGGTCAAATCTAATGCCAAAGAAGCGATAAATTTCCACTTGAATGTTTGGTTTTATGGAGTAATGATTACAGCTTTAATTTGGGTAACTTTGGGTTTACTATTCCCTTTGGCATGGTTAGGATTTTTACTCCATTGGGGATTAACTATTTGGGCATTATTCTATGTCTTGACAAAAGCAGAAAAATCTTTCCGTTACCCCTTTATTTTTCGACTATTGTAACTGGTAGACTATGTGGATTAATTTATGCCATGAAATAAAAAATAGCTGGCTAATCCCATGCATGATAGTTTTGGAGTCAATAGTTTGTCTTTTGTTTTGAGTTACTACATAATCTCTCATTCTGCAATTAACTTCAACAAGTTAATCTTAGTAGATGAAGCTATATGACTAGACCAAAAATAAAAATGAAATATCAATGATATCACCTGTGAGTCTGCTTAAATTAGTAGGCTTATTTTATTAAACCTTTTGCTGATAAGGATTTACATAGGTCATGGCTATGTCAGTAAGTAATTTTAAAGTTATCTAATCAAACTACATTTATCAAATCAAATTAGGTTTATATACAATTGAATCCGCAATAAACAATAAATTTAATCTCGAAAAATTAATAAATCATATTTGATGCTGTATTCACAATGCCCATAATAACAATTATCAATAAATAGTCACAATAAACGATGAATGAGGTCGTATTCATTTTACCTAATTATAGCAGTGAGCAATTATTTTTTCCTATCTATTTTATGGAGTATAGGCAACCTGTACAATAAAAAAATTGCTCCATTGTATTGCAGTTATAAGTGTAAAGGAACGTCAGTATTCCATGATTAAAGCTGCTGCCTTTAATGGTTGGATTGATGAAGAAAGAGTAGTCAGGAAGAAGCAGGGGAGCAGGGAGCAGGGGAGAAACCCCATACATGAATGTAGAGAGCAGCGCAGTCTTGGGGGTCTCTCCCATGAGCGACTGCGGAGGGCTTGAAATAGTTATGCAGTGGGGTCTTGGGGAGCCAGCGTTGTAGACAGGGTTCCCGTCGCAGACGACTGGCGTTGGTTTCCCCATGAGCGACTGCATCAAGAAAGGAATTATTGAGAAAGAGTACTTATGCATCGCGGCACAATTATTTCTAATTTTTCCACAAATAAATTTGGAGGCTTGTATCCTTTTCTTTTTCGGTCAGGGATTAGGGAGAAATAAGTTTTAATTACCCTTTGAGTGTTAGATTACATCTGAGGCAAAATAAGTGTTAGGGATTGAGGAATAGGGAAGAGATTGTAATATTCACAGATGGTATTTCTTCATCACCTAACACCCAAACCCAAACCCTATCTCCATTTCAAGCTTCTTGTCACCCTCTGAGCTAATATCTAATTAGATATCTCCGGAAATGAGATATTAACCCTAGTTCTAAAAGGCTTTTATATCCTTTTTCGGAGATACCTATTGTGAAAAACCTGCTCTTGTGAAAGATCCTTCTATCCCTAACTTCCTCTAAGGTTTGATCAATATTTTCAGGTGCTTCACTCCATACTCCATTCCTTGATTAATTCTACCAGCCGATCCATTTCCGATTCTGAAGTAAAGTAGTGTACACAAGGACGAACACAGCAGGGGTTAACAATCACACGGACAAATGAGCCTTGAGACTCTAAAAACTCGACTAGTCGAACCACAGTTTGAGGCTTATTATCCCCAACTTGGAAGGATACCAAACCACTTTCTGGGGGTTTAGTCCGCAAGCACTTTACATCTGGTAATCCTGACAATCGTCGCCAAAGGTACTCAGCATTGATGCAAATTTGCTGATAGCGTTCTTCTGCTGTCCCCCATTCTTGATGAAAAGCGATCGCTTTCTTCAATCCTGAATATAGAGGATAGTTAGATGTCGCTACCTCATAACGTTGTCCATCAGGATGCCAACCTATAGGTTTGTCTTGGCTATCTGTAATTATGCTACGCCAACCAATAAAAGTAGGTCTGAGATTATCTTTAGTCTCTTTTTTTACATATAATCCCCCCACACCTTCGGGACCACATAGCCACTTGTGCCCTGTAAAGGCATAAAAATCAACCCCAGATGCCTGCAAATCCAAAGGCAACATTCCCACAGATTGGGCAGCATCCACCAACAACAAAGATTGATTACTATGGCATACTTCCGTAATCTTATCTAGGGGTAAAAGCTGTCCGGTATTCCATAGCACATGGCTTAAAACTACCAAGCGAGTTTTGGGGCGCAAATATTCGCGAATTACTGCCACCGGGTCTTTGTCATTTAAAGATGACATCAAGGGAAAAGTGGTCACCTCCACCCCAAACCTATGGCTAATTTCCTGGGCGATCGCCACAACTCCAGAATGTTCGCAATCTGACAATAACATATGGTCGCCAGCTTGCCAATCAAGACCCCACATGGCGATATTACAGCCAACGGTCACATCTTCTGTAATAGTAACAGTATCTTCTGAAACATTTAATTCCGATGCGATCGCTAATCTTAATGCTACTTTCTCTGTTTCAAGCCAATTTTTTACTTCATAGCCAAAGGGACCCATTTTTTGAATGTAAGCTTGCGTTTCAGCGATAGCATTCATTACTACCTGGGACATTGGTCCTTGACCGCCATAATTAAAGTAATTTTTATTTGCTAATGCTGGAAACTGCTGACGGTAATCATGTAATTGAGTCATAGGAGTTCTGAATCACGCCTGATGTGAATAAAATAAGTCTCCCATCAAATGGGAAGTGTGGGGAGTGTGGGGAGTGTGGGGAGAAAATAACTTTTTCTTGTTATTATTAACCAGGCATAGTTCCCTTGATGGGGTACTCGGTATAGAGAGGGGGGCTTTCAGTTTCTGGTAAGCCTTAACAATAATAAGCTTAAGTGAAGGCAAATTCTAGAGATACCGAGAGTGTTTTTTATACTTATAAATAATATTACTTATACTTGATTACCATTCATCAAATGCGAGAAGTTTGTATAGAATCGGAACTCGGGTTTATTCGTATTTGACTTGTGTAATAAATATCATTTGTGTTATTATTCTATTTACGTAGAATAGTAGTGTCACAGTAATTTTTCACCAAACTATTTTCTACAAAGTATATATAGCATCTATTTCAGACAATAAATTTTTTTTAAACTAGGGATATCTAGCGATGTATAAATTCGCTAAACAAAAGTAGATTTGAAAACATATAACCATTGATTAAGGAATATTTATCATGGCAACAACAATTGGAATGAATGGATTTGGTAACGATATTATATTACTTGCCACCGATGAGGAAGCTGTATTTGGAGATACAGATGGTGTCTTAAATAACAATCAACAAGGTGGCAAAGACTTTGTATACATAGCAGGAAATGATAATCGCATCTCCGGTGATGGTCAAGAAATTATAGATACGGCTGAAGGTGGAAATGACATACTCATAGCTATAGGAGATGGTAATGCTCTAACAGGGGATGCTGTTACTGATATTTCTGGCGAGGGTAAAGGTGGCAACGATATACTCACACTCAGAGGAAATGGTAGCCAGTTTTCTGGGGATGCTTTCGGTAATCTATCTGACAAAGCTACAGGTGGAAATGACACACTCATAGCCAGAGGAGACTTTAATGGTCTTTTTGGTGATGCTGCTAGTCGTATGTTCGATGAGGCTAAAGGAGGAGATGACACACTCACAGCTATAGGAGATGGTAATGGGCTAGCTGGGGATGCTTTCCGTGGTATGGGGGATAATTCCCTTAATATGGAGGATAAGCCTAAAGATAAGCCTCAAGGAGGAAATGATACACTCACAGCTATAGGAGATAATAATGACCTAAGCGGCGATACCTTAAGTTCAATGTTCAATCATTCTCAAGGAGGAAATGACACACTCACAGCTATAGGAGATAATAACACCCCAATTGGCGATGCTTTCTTGATTACGGACAACGCCAAAGGTGGAAATGACACACTCACAGCTATAGGAGATGATAATCAACTAGCCGGCGATGCTTTCTTTATGACGGACAACGCCAAAGGTGGAAATGACACACTCATAGCCAGAGGAGATGGTAATCGACTAATCGGCGATGCCCTAGATGAGATGTCCAATGAGGCTAAAGGTGGAAATGACACACTCACAGCTATAGGAAATGGTAACAACACCTTAATCGGCGATGCTTTCTCGATGACGGGCAACGCCACAGGGGGAGATGATACACTTGAGGGTGGTGACGGCAATGATACCCTGTTTGGTGATGGTCAATTCATGGATTCTGGGGTTCTTGGCGGCAACGACACACTAAAAGGTGGCAAGGGAGATGATACTTTATTCGGTACTGTTAGAGGTTTCGGAGAAGTAGATGAACTTATAGGTGGCGATGGTGCTGATACCTTTGCTCTGGGGGATAGTAACCAAGCTTTTTATATCGGCAATGGCAATGCAGATTATGCCTTAATTAAGGATTTTGACTTCAATGAACAGGATAAAATCCAACTCTCTGGCAATTTTACCGACTACTTTATGGGATCAGTGAGTGGATCACCTAGTGGGGTAGGAATATTTCAAGGATCTACCAACGACTTGATTGGGATTGTCCAAGGAGTTTCAGTGGATGATCTAGTTCTGACAGATAATTCTGTATTTGATTATGTTTAACATTTTCCAGTTTTACAAAAAATCAGATTGTGAACTACCCACAGGGCGTAATGTTGTTTACTTACGATAATAAATTTTTAGAGTCAAAAAATCTTACAAAATTTAGGTTGTGTCAAATTATCTCAAACCCAATTTTTCACCTATAAAGTTGAACTGAAAACCTTATGGGTAAGCTTACCCTGACTTTTCCAAAAAGTTGGGGTTCTTTTTGCTAGAGCACCGATGCAAATAATGTTTGCGACACATACATTTTTCGTAGGGAACATCTACACTCTTTTGGTATATAAAATTATCTGACTGGTACCGTGTCCCTTATTATTAGGTGAGAGAGGGGAGTATGGTTAGGAACAGACAGGGGAGCAGAGAATAAGGGAGCAAGGGAAAAAAATATCCCCACACTCCCCTCTCCCACAGAATTGAAACTGTTCAGGGCAGGGTGTTGGAGATAGTGTATAGAGTGTGGTGTTGATAGATATTCAGCAACTTTTATGAAATTTAGTAGCATATCCTTGATTTATGTAACCAAATATTTGACTTTAGTTATCTGAATTTGTCCCCACAAGACACATTTTACTGTTAGCTTAAGAGAATGTTTATTAGTGCCGAACTACTACTGCAATACCAACGCTGTAAGCGCCGACCTTTTTTAGACATTCGCGGTGAAAAAAGGTGGCGAGACACTGGGAATGATTTAATCAAAAAGTTACAACAAGATAAAATTATTCATCAAAAGAGGATATTGACTCAGTTTAACTATAAAAAACCAAAATATCCTCGCAGGGAATGGCATCTTGCCCATCAAGCAACTTTAGAATTAATGCAGCTTGGTGTGGATAGTATTTATCAAGGTGTGATGATTGCCAATTATGCTCCAGGATGCACTTTGGTGAGTCGTCCCCATTTATTAATCAAGCAGCAGGGAAAATCCTTGTTTGGAGATTGGCAGTATGCTCCAGCTAATATTGAATTAGGGAAGCGACCCAAGCAAGAATATCAAGTAGTAATAGCTTTTCATGCTCAGGTATTGGCAGAAATACAACAATCAGAAGTTGATTGCGCTTGGTTAATGTTACGGGGAAAAGATGGGAGCTATCTGGTGGATTTAAGCAAATGGATTCCCCAGATGGAAATTATTTTAGAAGAATTTATTCATAGTCTGAAGCAAGATGAAGCGCCAGAGATGTTTATTTCTCGCCAACGCTGTAGTCTTTGTCATTGGCATCATGATTGTTATGCGATCGCAAAATCGAATCAGCACCTATCTCTTTTACCTGGGGTCACACCAGTTCGCTACACTCAACTCCAAGAATTAAATATTACTACCCCAGAATCCCTGGCTGAAACAAGTCCTGCTGTATTGGAAAACCTAGTTGGTTTTGATAACCAAGTAGCATCAAAATTAATCTTACAGGCTCAATCTGTACTGGAAAATCGTCCCTTACTTTTACCATTTAATCCTGAAATCCATAATATGGAATTTCAACATGCCGTTGAGCTATATTTTGATATTGAAGCACAACCAGACTTGAATTTAAATTATTTGTTGGGAGTTTTGGTTGTTGATAAACAAAATCATACAGAACAATTTTATTCTTTTTTAGCTGAAAAACCAGAAGATGAAGAATTAGTTTGGCAGCAATTTCTGGATTTAGTCTGGCAATATCCCCAAGCACCCATTTACCATTTTTGTGTCTACGAATTTGATACGGTCAAACGATTGGGGAAACTTTATCGTACCCCGAAAGCATCCGTATCACCAGTACTCAACCGATTTGTGGATATATATGAACATTTGATCCAAAATGTTGCCTTACCAGTGGAAAGTTATGCCTTAAAAGCGATCGCTCGTTGGTTAGGATTTGAATGGCGTAATCCAGAAGCTAGTGGAGCTAAGTGTATTTACTGGTATGATGAGTGGCTAAAAACAGGCGATCGAGAATTATTAGAAATTATCCAACTCTATAATGAAGATGATTGCCGAGCCACCCTCAGTGTCAAAGATTGGCTATTCCAATTCTTCCAAAAACAATCTCATTAATAGCTATATTCCCAGGCATAGCGCTACGCGCGAGTAATAAGTAACAAGTAAACAGTCATAGATTGTAATGAAACTAATGAGAAAAATTTGGTCTTTGCCAAAAATTATTTACCTTTTTATTCCAATATTAGTTATTAGCATTATATTCATTAATATGCCTGCTCCAGCAGCAGAAATAACTGGCATCGACTTTATTGGACATGCAAATTTACCTACAGGCTTATCCTTTAAGAAAACTGAAGTAGGAGGATTATCAGGAATTACTTACGATGCCAAGAAGAACCTCTACTACGCCATATCAGATGACCGTAGCCAAAAATCTCCAGCTCGTTTCTATAGCCTTAAAATCGATCTGAGTCAAGGTGTACTCAAACCCAAAGGTGTGAAACCTGTTGGTGTTACCACATTATTGAATTCACAAGGTAAAAGTTTTCCGAATCGTACTATCGATGCAGAAGGTATTGCCTTAACCAATAATGGAACTGTCTATATTTCCTCTGAAGGTGATGTGGAAAAATCAATTAAACCATTTATTAAAGAATTTTCCCTAGCTTCTGGGAAAGAATTGAACTCTCTACCCATCCCTAAAAAATTTTTACCGACTAATAATGGGAAACAAGGCATTCGTAATAATCTTGCTTTTGAAAGTCTTACCATTACCTCTAATCAGCAGCATTTATTTACAGCCAGTGAAAATGCCCTAATTCAAGATGGTACAGAAGCAAAACCTAAAATTAATACTTCTTGTCGCATTTTGCAATACAATTTACTCACCAAACAACCAGAAAAAGAATTTCTTTATCAGACTCAGCCTGTAACCCCACTTTTCAATATCTCTCGTTTCTTTGCCAGTGGACTACCAGATTTATTAGCTGTAGATGATAGGGGAAATTTCCTCAGTATAGAGCGTTCTCTCACCGGCTTAGGCTTTTCCATTGGTCTTTACCAAGTTTCTTTGGAAGGAGCTACTGATATTAGTCAAGTGGACAGTCTTTTACAAGCAAAATCCCAAAACATCAAACCTGTAAGGAAAAAACTACTGTTCGACTTGAGAAAGTTGGATGTATTATTAGATAATATCGAAGGATTAACCCTTGGTCCTAAATTACCTGGAGGGCATCGCTCATTAATCCTGATTAGCGACAATAATTTCCAATCACTGCAAAAAACTCAAATTTTAGCCTTTCGACTGAAGGTAGAATCTCCTCTCATCAGATTATTACGACGCTTACGTTTAAGATAATTTCTCAGTTTTATCACTAATTTCCCAGAGAATTAGGTACTAATTACTAGTCAGTATATACACTGATTCATTTCAAGATTAATAGTAATATTTTTGTCCAATTCCGTGTAATTTCTCATCCATCTATCTGAAGAAATATGTTACACCATGTTTACAAGCTTCATGAGTTTGTAAACTATTTTTTATCTAAAAATATTTCTATTAATTTCATAGATATATTATAAATTACGCATATGAATTTAGAAATCTGGATCTTTCGTAGATTTGTTTTGTAAAAACTAAAAATTTATCATCATCACCAGACTTACTGGTATCAGCCCTATACACAAATTAAATATATAAATTAAATATTTTTCTATTATTAGTAGAAATTCATTTCTAATAGTCACATACAAAGATGTTGAAGACAAGTATTCATGAAACTGTAATGCAAGGAATAGAATCAGACAGTTATATTGGAACTTTTTTAAATAACCGCTACTTAATTAGAGATATAATTGGCAAAGGAGGAATGGGAAAGGTTTATATTGCCGAGGATGTGGTTAAAGGCGGTATGCCAGTAGCAGTAAAAGTTCTCTATATGAGTTTGGCAAATCAACAAATTTCTCAACGCTTTGCTAGGGAGATTTTTATTGGTTCCCAATTAGGACGTAAAAGTCAACATATTGTGCGTGTATTAGGCTATGGAATTACTGAAGAAAGTATTCCATTTTATGTCATGGAATATCTTCAAGGTAAAAATCTCAAACAGATACTTAAAACTCAACCTTTAACAATAGAGCAGTTTTTAGATCCATGTATTCAAATTTGTTTGGGTTTACAATGTGCTCATGAAGGAGTTAATCTCAAAGGTAAAATTATACCTGTAATCCACCGAGATATTAAACCAGAAAATATATTTTTTTCTGAGGATGAAAAATTTGGTTCTGTAGTCAAAATATTAGATTTTGCCATTGCCAAATTTATGACAGAACGTGCTGGAATGACATTAACAGAATCTTTTGTTGGTAGTCTACCCTACTGTTCGCCCGAACATATGGAAGGACGTAAATTATTAGATGGACGTTCTGACATTTATAGTTTGGGTGTAATCATGTTTGAAATGTTGACTGGTAAGCATCCTTTTTTCTCAAAAACCCAGTCCTT
Source organism: Calothrix rhizosoleniae SC01 (assembly GCF_900185595.1). Classification (GTDB taxonomy): domain Bacteria; phylum Cyanobacteriota; class Cyanobacteriia; order Cyanobacteriales; family Nostocaceae; genus Calothrix_A; species Calothrix_A rhizosoleniae. The sequence continues at coordinate 2,429 of NZ_FYBH01000156.1, read as the reverse complement.
CGGAGATTGGTATCAAGCACACCATTTTCAAACCCCTCCTAATCTGGAAGAAATTAATCCTCAATTAGAAGTTCCCAGAAAATTAAATCAATTAGTTATGCAATGCTTATCGAAAGAAGTAGATGAGCGCCCTCAAAATATTACCAGTATTTTAAATACTTTAAAAGAAATAAAACATGGTATAAATAATCCATCTGCTGGTAGTGCTTCCACTCAACAGTCTGATTCTGTTCAATTAATACCAACCACTGTATTAACTGAGAAAGAATGCTGGCAGCAACATTGGCCAAGCAATAAGCCATTAAAAGCTATTGGTTTTCCTCATATTTTAAACACTCAAAAAGGCTCAATTCCAACTTTTTGGGCAATGTTACCCCAGGAAGAAATTTCCACTTTTCTGAATGCGAATACATTGACTGAATTCATTTCCAATATAAATATATATCCTATGATTCTATGGGGTATTATAGTCTATAATGAAGGTTCTACATTTCATCGTTGTCTTTCCTATTATCTAGATTTAAAGTCTAACAGTAACAAAGTAGATAAAATAATTAGTAAACTAGCTGAGACTGGCTATTACCATTTATTACTTTTTTCTTTAGAAAAACCAAGCAAATGTTCTCATGTAATAAATATATCTCTTACTACAAATCAAAGGAAAGAATTAGCATTCTATATAGAAAATAAACATACATATAGTGCATCGATATCGAATCATCAATCAAAATCTAATTTGAAATTTCAATACGACCAATTACGAAAAAGATTTGCTAACAATCTTCAATCTAAGCAACAACGAAAACATATAAATTTTCCAGACTGGATATCTAAATTTACACGTTTAATTTTTTTTTGGCGATCTTAATCAATATAAAGGGAAAAGCTTATCAAATTTATTGATAAAAAATATATTGTGAATATTAGATTATTTACAATTTAAATAAATAAAATATGAAAACTAAATGTAATTAGAACTAAATTATTTCTAGTGCCTATCTGTAAATAATCAGGTATTTTTATGAGGATATTAGGGTGAACAAAGATGCAAAAAAGTTACCAAATAATATTGATACTTCCCATACTCAATTGATAGCCAATAGATATGAATTGAATCAATTAATTGGTAAAGGAGGAATGGGTGAAGTTTTTTTAGCCAATGATATTTTATTAGGAGGAGTATCGGTTGCTATTAAGTTTCTGTCTCAAACTATTGCAGATCAATATCAACAACGGTATTTTGCCCGTGAAGCCCGGATTTCTGCTGCCCTCAGCCAAAAAAGTCTGCACATTGTTAAAGTAACTGATTATGGGATCAGCGAAGCAGGTAAACCCTTTTATGTGATGGAATATTTATCAGGCAAAAATTTAAGGGATTTAATGCCCATGTCTTTGCCTATGTTTATTTCTCTGACTAAGCAAATATGTTTGGGCTTGCAATGTGCCCACCAAGGTATTACTATTGACGGTCATTTATATCCTATTATTCATAGAGATATTAAACCAGAAAATATATTAGTAGTTCCCAATGGGATGTTGGGTCAACTGGTTAAAATTTTAGACTTTGGTATTGCTAAATTCTTAAATCATAGTATTACATATTCCATCAGTCTGGGTTTTAATGGCACTGTATGTTACAGCTCTCCAGAACAGCTAGATGGTGGAGAATTAGATAGTAGATCGGATATTTATAGTTTGGGAGCGATCATGTTTGAAATGCTCACCAACGAGAAACCGTGGCAGATTGCATCTGAATCTTTAGGTGCATGGTATAAGGTTCATCAATTTACAGCTCCACGGAAAATTTCAGATTTGCAGTTGGGGCTAAATGTTCCTCAGCAAATTGAAGATGTAATTATGGCTTGTCTGGCAAAATCAGCCAAAGAACGTCCTCAAAATATTGCCGAAATTATTAGTGTATTAGATAGTGTGGTTGCTGAAGAACAACCAGTACCAGCACCAGCACCGATGCAAATTGGCTTGACAGATGTTGATAATCAAGAAGATGCCACCAGTAGTACTTTTTCATGTACTCCGACTATGGCTGCGGAAGTGGGATTATCTGTAGAACAAGCTTGTAGTCAGTTAGTTTGGCCTCAGAGTAAACCAATTCAGGAAATAGTTTTTCCTAAATTAATTGAAACTCAAACCAAAAATATTACGACCCTATGGGTAATGTTATCTCAAGAAGAGATCGCTAATCATTCAGTATCACAGCGTTATAGTAAATTGATTTTTCTGGCATCTCCCCACCCAATGTTGTTGTGGTTGACAGTACTTTATCATCCAAGGTATGGCCCTAAGTGGTTACCATCCTATTTGGATATGCAAAATTACTATAACCGTCAATTATTATCTTCTCTAGTTATAAATGAGCAATATCCAGTTATTTTCTTTACTTTAGAGCCGCTTCATTACTGCGCTCATGT
>NZ_FYBH01000170.1 GCF_900185595.1 Calothrix rhizosoleniae SC01 | reverse complement strand
AGCCCCTTCCGGGTAGAGAAATTTGACGATGCTGATGGTAAACGTCGTCCTTGCCATCGATGCGGTTCCACTACCAGCTTTTTAGATGAGTTTCTGGATGACCAGGGTAATTGTCTTTATCAGTGTTCTGATAGTGACTACTGCAACACAATGTTGATGTCAGCACAGGGAGATAGTCATGCAGCCAATTCTTGAAGTACGGGAACTGAGCCAAATTTATGGTGCTGGTTGTCCGGCTTGTTTTACCAGTACTGGTGCCCAAGCTAATACTAATATTTGTCCCCATTGCGGCACTGTGGTAGCCATGCAACAAGTCTCTTTTGAGTTATATCCAGGGGAAATTTTAGGGATTATGGGGGAATCTGGTAGCGGTAAATCTACTCTGATTAAATGTCTTTATTTTGACCAAGTACCCACTAGCGGTCAGGCTATATTTTGGGACAAAGGCAAGCCCCAGGACTTATTTCAACTCAACCCTGCTCAACAGCGATGGCTGGGGAATCACCGCTTTGGCATGGTATATCAAAATCCCCACTCTGGGTTAAATTTTCGAGTTTCGGCGGGGGGTAATATTGCTGAAAGGTTGTTGATGTCGGACATACTCAACTATGGGGTAATTCGCAATCGCGCCCGTAATCTCCTCAATCGCACGGAAGTATTACCAGAACGCATGGATGAACTACCGTCAAACTTTTCTGGGGGAATGCAGCAGCGAGTGCAAATTGCCCGTGCTTTAGCAACCGATCCCCCTCTCTTGTTTTTAGATGAGGTGACAACAGGTTTGGATTTATCTGTGCAAGCAAAAATTCTCGATTTAATTCTAGAAATCCAACAACAGCTTAGGGTTGCAATGATAGTTGTCACCCACGATTTGGGGGTAATTCGGCTCTTGGCATCGCGGACATTGGTAATGAAATATGGACAAGTGGTGGAAATAGGATTAACTGATCAAGTTTTAGAAGATCCCCAACATACCTATACTCAGCAGTTAGTGTCATCAGCCCTTTAAAGAACCATGTTCGATTCAAAAGCTCAACAAATACCTATTTCATCAACTAAAGATGATTCTTCCCTAGACTTGATTTTGCGGGTGCGGGGACTGACAAAAAACTTTACCCTGCATGAACAAAGTAAGGTTTTACCTGGTGTCCAATCGATTTCCTTTACCGTAAGGACGGGAAAATTAACCGCCTTAACAGGATCTTCGGGAGCCGGGAAATCCAGCTTACTGAAATGTATTTACCGCACCTATTTACCCCAGTCTGGGGAGATTAATTACTACACAACAGAGGGAACCTGGATCGATATTGCAAATGCCAAAGAATATGAAATCCTCAATTTACGGCGCAAAGAAATCAGTTTTGTTACCCAATTTCTCCATTGTTTACCCCGTCAAACAACCTTGGATGTGGTAGCCAAACCTCTGTTTGATTTGGGATGTAATCGCACAGAAGCAAGGGATAAAGCAGCGATATTGTTACAAAAAATGCAGCTACCGGAAAGATTGTGGAAAATTTCTCCAGCGACTTTTTCGGGAGGGGAAAAACAACGAGTTAATTTAGCTCGGGGAATGGTGTCGAATCCCCGTTTGCTCTTACTTGATGAACCAACGGCTAGCTTAGATGCAGATACCAGTCTGTTAGTTATGGAGTTAATTAAAAGCGTTAAACAGATAGGTACTGGGATATTGGCAGTTTTTCACGATCCAGATTTAATTGCAGCCCTCGCTGATGATGTGGTGATAGTTCAAGCAAGTTAATTTTTGCATTTATTTAACTAATAACTAATATGAAAACTTATCTTACCCATGCTTGTTTAGTTACAGCTAACACAGTTGTTGATGACGCTTCTGTGTTAATTGAAGACGGACATATTGTTGCCATCAATCCCGAATCTACTAAAAATGTTGAGTCTATTTCCTTAAATGGTCAATATTTACTACCTGGGTTAGTAGATTTACATTGCGATGCCATTGAAAAAGAAATTGAACCCCGTCCCCATGCTTTTTTTCCTACGGAATTTGCGATCGCTCAAATAGATCGCCAAAATGCTTCTGTAGGAATTACCACACCCTTCCATGCCATTTCCTTTGCCCATGAAGAGTTTGGCGTTCGCAACAACGAAAAAGCGGCTCAAATTGTGCGTTCCCTCCATGATTACCAGCCCCAAGCATTGGTCAATAATCGAGTCCATTGTCGCTACGAAATTACCGACCCTACAGGGTTACCAATTCTACTCAATTTGTTGCAAGAAGATGCAATTCACTTAATTTCCCTCATGGACCATACCCCAGGACAGGGACAATTTAAAGATATGCAAGCATACCATAATTATTTGTCCCGCACATATAACAAATCTGCTGCGGAAGTGTCAGCACTAGCCATTAAAAAAATTGACCAAGGAGCAGATGCCCTGGAACGGGTGAAAACCTTAATTTCCCAGGCTTTATCCCTGGGGGTACAAATTGCCAGTCATGATGATGATACCCCCGACAGAATTGCTAGTATGCAAGCATTGGGAGTACATCTGAGTGAATTTCCCATCAATCTGGAAACAGCCCAAGCAGCCCAAAAAGCCGGACTCCAAACCATATTTGGTGCCCCCAATTTACTCCGGGGACAAAGTCAGAGTGGTTCCATCAAAGCAATAGATGCAATTAAGCATCAAGTCGGGGATATTCTTTGTGGCGATTACTCACCCGCAAGCTTACTCGCAGCAGCATTTCGCATTCCTGAGTTAGTTGGTTGGTCATTACCAGATGCCATCGCCCTTGTGACGTATAATCCAGCACAGGCTGTAAATCTAAGCGATCGCGGTGAAATTACTCCGGGCAAACGGGCTGATTTGATTGCTGTACGGTGTTCCCATGGCTTTCCTCAAGTAACAACTACTTGGGTTGAAGGGCGAATTGTTTACCAATGTCATTACCCAATATGAACCCAATAAAACTGGAAGCTGGGAATTGTGATGATTCCCGATGATGCAACTATCCCAGAAATCGTCACATTAATAAAAAGCAAAAGTTGGATCTTAATAGACATGACAAAACTATTTTTGAATACTTTGAAACTTAGCCCTGTAGTTTTAGCAGCGACCTTTGGAATGACAAACACTGTCGCGATCGCTGGAGAAGTAACTTCAGTATCTCAACTGTCCCAGGAATCTTTTCAAGATATAGGTCAGGTTACTTCTGTGTCCCAGTTCTCTGACGTACAGCCTACAGACTGGGCATTCCAAGCATTACAATCCTTGGTTGAGCGTTATGGTTGTATTGCTGGTTATCCTAACGGTACATATCGTGGAAATCGTGCCTTAACCCGTTATGAGTTTGCTGCTGGTTTAAATGCTTGTTTGGATCGAGTTAACGAGCTAATCGCCACAGCTACAGCTGACTTGGTAACTAAAGACGACTTAGCTACCTTACAAAGATTGCAAGAAGAATTTTCCGCTGAATTAGCAACCTTGCGCGGTCGGGTAGATTCCTTAGAAGCGCGTACTGCTGAATTGGAAGCAAACCAGTTTTCCACCACTACTAAGTTGAAAGGGGAAGCAATCTTTGCTTTGTCTAGTGCGTTTGGTGATAATGCAGCCGATCAAGACAACAACGAGAACAATAACCCCGACTTAGAGGATAACGTAACCTTCTCCAATCGGGTACGGTTGAACTTGTTAACCAGCTTTACTGGAGAAGATAAATTACAAATCCGTTTGTTCGCAGCTAACATTACAAGATTTAGACGTAATGTAACTGGCACTAACATGACCCGCTTGGGCTTTGATAGTGATAATGGTAACAATGTTCAATTAGATAAACTCAACTATGCTTTTAGCTTAGGCGATAAAGTACGGGTAAAAATTGACGCACTTGGTGCTAATTTATACGAGAATGTTAACGCTTTCAACCCCTTGTTTAAGAGCAGTGGTACAGGTGCTTTGTCTCGTTACGGACGTTTTAGCCCCATCTACCGTCAATCATCTGGTGGTTCAGGTATCACTATCAATTTCAATCCCAAGGGTAAATTCACCTTTGATGCTGCTTACTATGCAACCGAAGCAAATAACCCTGCTGATGGACAAGGTTTATTCAATGGTGCAAACACAGCCTTCGGTCAGATACAATTCAAGCCCACTGATAAATTAGGCGTTGGCTTTGCTTATGCTCGTACTTACCAGAACGGTGCTAGTGGTATTAACCTACTAAGCAGCACAGGTAGTGCCTTAGCTTCTAATCCTTTTGGTCCCAATACAGCAGCTAGATCGGATAACTACGGTATCCAAGCTTCTTTCCGAGCTACTGACAAGATTGTTGTTAGTGGTTGGGCTGGTTTAACCAATGCTGAAGCTCTATCTGGCCCTAATGATGGTGCAAATGCTGATATCTTCTACTGGGCTGCTAACGTAGGTATCAAAGATATCGGTGGAGAAGGCAATGTATTGGGTATAATTGCCGGTCAATCACCCAAAGTAACCGATAACTCCATTGCTGCTAACGAAAATGATGATACTTCTTTCCACTTAGAAGGTTTGTATAAAATGCAGATCACCGATAACATTCAAGTTACCCCTGGTTTGATCGTAATCTTTAATCCCGAGCACAACAACAACAACGATACTATTTACGTAGGTACTGTTCGTACAACTTTTAAGTTCTAAAATCTACAATTCTTAGACTGTAAAAAGCCTGTCCATAGGACGGGTTTTTTATTTAAACCATATGTGACTGACCAAAGAGGCAGTGGAGACACGGGGACACGGAGACGCGGGGACGCGGTGATGGGGAGATTATGGTTGATGCAAATGCTAAAATTATGCCGCAATTATGTAACACAAAACTGGGAATTGCCATGATTCCCGATGATGCAACGATCCAAGAAATCATCACATTACAGCAGCAAGTTGCTGCTGTTTGCCCATTACAACCAATTTTGGGCAAGGATACTAATTTGCCTCACATGACTCTACTACAGGGGCGATTTAATGATTTGGCTCAGGTGTATCGGTCAATATATGACTTAAGAAATTACTTGCAACAGACATACCTGCAACAGCCAGAAGTTTTTACTTTTCATTGGCTTAAATGTGTTTATAAACCTCCTGGTTGGTATTTTCTCCAACCGAATCCCAATACTATTGGACATCAGGCACACCAATTTTGTTTTCACGCTCTCAAAGATACCATGGTACTTAAGATCAGCGAACACCAAAAAGATATGTCTGGGTATACCGCCTCAGAAATTCTGAATTATCAAAAGTATGGCTATAGATATATTGGACAAGATTTTTACCCACATTTTACCTTGGGGCAAACTGGAGATTGCCTAACTTCCATCGCCTTAGATAAATGGATACAATCAATCCCAACCCAACAGTTAAATATTAGCGGCAGATTTGTCAGACTTACCCTATATCGAGTTGGTAGCCATGGTAGCCATAGCGAAAGCGTAATAGACTTAAAAATTGACATCTAATGTAGCAAGATAATATGGGAACTGGACTAATTGTTTCCTTTGCTGATGACAACCAACGAGAGTCCCAAAACTCCTATATATCGCCAAATTGCCTATCAGTTGATTGGTGAGATTCAAAGCGGTGTGTATCAACCAGGCGATCGCCTCCCTTCCGAACATCAACTTGCTACTCAGTATCAAGTCCATCGCCTTACCATTCGCCACGCCTTGAACC
>NZ_FYBH01000439.1 GCF_900185595.1 Calothrix rhizosoleniae SC01 | reverse complement strand
CTTTCTCTAGCATCCCCATAAGACTCCCGCCATATCCACAAAGATTGGCGGTGAGAGGATATTAAGTAAAATATGATGCAAAAAAGCAGTGTTATCACTTATATGCAATGTATGAACTCAGAATTTAGGCTATAAAGTAGGAGCTATATATTAGAACCAGAATCACGCGTACAAATTATCTAAACATTATAGAGGTTGATTTTTCTTAAATTCACCTTTGACTCAGCACCACTGTTATATATTAAACACTACTTAGTATGAAAGTACGCAATTAAAAAAACAAACCTAGTTGATATTAATTACCCACACAATTTTTGAATATGGAGAAAAAATTTACAGTACATTTTTGGGGGGTTCGTGGTAGTATCCCTTGCCCAGGAACAAATACCGTTCGTTACGGTGGTAACACCCCTTGTGTAGAAATGCGAGTGGGTGGTAAAAGATTAATTTTTGATGGTGGTACAGGGCTACATGTCTTAGGACAATCTCTAATGTCCAAAATGCCTATAGAAGCTCATCTATTTTTTACCCATTCCCATTGGGATCATATGCAAGGGTTTCCTTTTTTTACTCCAGGGTTTGTCAAGGGAAATAGCATTCATATTTATGGAGCAATTGCTCCTGATGGATCTACAGTAGAACAGCGTCTCAATGACCAGATGTTGCACCCAAATTTTCCTGTTCCCTTACAAATCATGCAATCTAATTTGGATTTCTACGATGTAAAACCGGGAAATCCCATCTATATCAATGAGATCAAAGTAGAAACTGCACCACTCAATCATCCTGGTGAAGCCGTAGGATATAGAGTTAATTGGTATGGTGGAGCCGCAGCATATATAACTGATACAGAACATTTTCCAGACAAACTAGATGAAAATATTTTGTATTTAGCTCGTAATGCTGATGTTTTAATTTATGATTCAACTTATACAGACGAAGAATATAATTCACCAAGATCACCAAAAATTGGCTGGGGACATTCCACTTGGCAAGAAGCAGTAAAAATGGCAAAAGCTGCGAATGTGAAAACCTTGGTGATTTACCATCATGATCCTGCCCATGATGATGATTTTTTAGATAACGTGGGCGAACAGGCCGCAGCAGAATATCCTGGTACCATTATGGCTAGGGAAGGTATGATACTTGATGTTCCAGTTTCAGTACCTTTATCAGAATCTTTTCCTGTTAGTTAGGATTTTGATTTCTAAGAGCATTCGGAGTGATTGTAGATTTTAGATTAGATTGGTGGTAAAGAGGCTCTCAACTGTCCCCACTCAGCTGTATACAGTCAGTAAGACGATTAATAAGCTGAATAGGGAAAATCCCCCAGAGAAACATCTTTAAATTCCAGTTCTATGGTAAAGGAAGTAGCTGTGATGGCAATTTCGGTAACTATCAGCAACTTGGTATTGGGAATCTTCCCTAATTATGTTTTCTTTGGGAGCAGGCTGATAGCTTGATAAACTTACTTTCCCAGAATCAACGTGCAAAATCTGTCTCAAAATGGGTGTTCTGTGTGGGTTGCAAATGCAACTAAATTAGCTCTTACTCCCACTGCTATTGCTCTGGGAAAATTTGATGGTATCCATCTTGGTCATCAACAAGTGCTTCAACCGATGTTGAAGTTAAAAAAATCAATGGAGGAGGAGCAAAATAGCCACTGTAGGGAGCATATTTACTCTACTGTAGTTACATTTAACCCCCATCCACGGGAGTTTTTTAGCGGACAACCCCATGATTTATTAACACCTCTGGATGAAAAAGTTGAACAATTGCGATCGCTAGGGATAGAACAGCTGGTACTATTACCTTTTGACAAGGAATTATCAGCTCTCACTCCTACTGAGTTCGTAGAAAAAATTCTCATTCAACAACTACAAGTGGTACAAATTACTGTAGGGCAAGATTTTCGGTTTGGTTCTCGCCGTCTTGGAACTGCTCAAGATTTACAAGTTATTGCAGCCAAATATGGTATCCGAGTAAATATTGTGCCTTTAGAAATTAATGCTGATGGCGAGAGTTTACCTATTAGTACCACACTCATCCGCGAACACCTGCTTCAGGGAGATATTCAACGAGCCAATCAACTCCTGGGTAGATCATATTCCCTAATTGGTACGGTGATGGAAGGTGAACAACTTGGTAGAACCATTGGCTTCCCCACAGCAAATTTAGCATTACCACCAGATAAATTCTTGCCCCGTCAAGGAGTTTATGCCGTACGTGTTTCTATTGAAAAGGGAACATCAGATGTCTTAAAAAGTGAGTCTTGGGGGGTGATGAATATAGGTATTCGCCCCACTGTTAGTGGCACCCAAATATCGGTAGAAGTCCATTTATTAGATTGGTCTGGTAATTTATATGGTGAAAAACTAGTAGTCAAACTAGAACAATTTTTACGCTCAGAACAGAAATTTGGTTCCCTAGAAGCACTCAAAAACCAAATTCAGCATGATTGCGACAGCGCCCGAAATTTTTTCCGTCAAGGGTGTTAATTTAGCCCCAGAGTGGGAAAACTAAGAGCAAGTAAGGGGAATGTTTCCTGTTCCCCATTTCTTGTTCCCCACTCCCCAATTTGGTGCATGAGAGAAAAAATTGACGCTCTAAAACAAAATTTAGCTTTAACCATCGTCGGTAAAGATGAGGCTATACGTTTAGTGATAGTTGCCCTGTTAGCCGATGGTCATGCTTTACTAGAAGATGTGCCTGGAGTTGGTAAAACCTTACTGGCAAAATCCTTGGCTCGTTCCATTGATGGTAAATTCCAAAGACTACAATGCACTCCAGACTTACTACCCACAGATGTTACTGGTACTAGCATATGGAATCCTAAAAGTGGAGAATTTACCTTTCTTCCAGGGCCAATATTTGCTAATGTTGTGCTGGCTGATGAAATTAACCGTGCTACCCCTCGAACCCAATCAGCTTTGCTGGAAGTCATGGCAGAGCATCAGGTGACAGTAGATGGGGTTTCCCGTTCTGTTCCCACCCCATTCTTTGTGATTGCTACCCAGAACCCCATTGAGTATCAAGGAACATTTCCTTTACCTGAAGCTCAAATGGACAGATTTATGGTGTCTTTGAGTCTGGGTTATCCTTCGGAAACAGAAGAACTGCAAATGTTGCAACGTCTCCAATCAGGTGTGCAAATAGAAAAATTATCACCCTGTATTACTTTGGCAGAGTTACAAGAGTTACGTCAATTATGTACACAAGTTCGTGTTGATACTTCTTTACAAGAATACATTTTAGAATTAGTCCGAGCCACCAGAAATGATGAAGAAATTACTCTGGGGGTAAGTCCTCGAGGTACTGTAGCATTACAAAAAGCGACTCAGGCTTTCGCTTTTCTAGAAGGGCGAGATTATGCTCTCCATGATGATATTAAATTTTTAGCTCCCTATGTTTTTTCCCATCGGATAATACCTGCTTCTGGACGTAGGGGAATGACGGTTATGGATAGATTATTACGTTCTGTTCCCGTAGGAGTTTAAGGGTAAATAATAAGTAATAACTG